>CAZUXQ010000104.1:0-6194 GCA_964624425.1 uncultured Sutterella sp. | reverse complement strand
GCGCATGTCCGGTCGTCTTTTTCGACGCCGTTCACGTCAAAATGCGCGGCGAAAACGGGCTTGCGGCCGCCGAAGCGGTTCCAATTGCGCCGGGCGGCGGCGCTTCAGGCCGCAAGGATGCTTCGGGCATGCGGATCGCCGAAAGCGAAGCGGCGAAGAACCGGCTCAAGGTCTTCAGCGGGCTCAAGGTGCGAGGGGCCGCGGACGTTCCGGCTGCAGCGTCTGACGGCCTGAAGCTTTCAAGACGTCAGAGCCGGGCTGGGAATGCTCTGAAAGTGAACGCTGACGGCGCTGATGACTTGCGGCGAGGAACGCGCCGCAGAAATGGAAGAGGCTGTTTCCGTACTGGGAGCAGGCTCGCCATTCAGCTCGGCGACCGCTTCATACCCTTTGCTGATCAGTCATCCTCGACCGACTCGCCCGCAAAGTTTTTTGCAATCTCGAGCCCCCACTGGAGGCGGAGAAGTAGCTTTCGTTAGGTTCGCTCCGCCTTACTTTGTGATGGCGTTTTTGTCGAGAAGATGCCGAACGTACTCGGAATGGCTGGTGGAATGGCGCAGATCAGTCGAGGCATTGATGAAGTACGTTTCAGGGTATTTCTTCAAGCTCATTTCGAACACCGCGCGATTCTTATAGTAGGCGTTCGGATAGAGGAAAACTTTTCGCCCGATCAACGTGCCGAGAATGGCAACGTGCAGACGGTCGGTTCGAACGAACTCATACGCACTCAAGTAGCTGAGCAGCGTTCTAACGACCGACTCTGTGAATTCTTTATCAAACCAAAGGGGGCCGATCCAACTGGAAGAAATATCGCGATTGTCTCCCGGAACGGGGTGCAGACCGGAAGATTCCGAATCGGTTCGGAAGCAGTTGGCCGTTCCCTGGCCGGCTTTCTCCCGAAAAGGACGCAGAAATTCTTCGTCAATGGATAACGCCAGATCGTCGTCGAGGAAAATGTTTTTGTTGTTGAGGCCGTTCTCTATCACGCAGAGGCTGTACGACATCTCCTCTCTGCAAAAAATGAGCAAATTGTCCCCCTTCACGCGGTGCACGAGGTCTTCGTAGCCAAAGATCGTGTGCGGCAGAATGATGCAGCGATTGGAATCCGCGTACCCGCCGATGATGTTGTAGAGAGCCGTGTACCTGCCCTCAACTAGATTGCCCCCCCCCCCCGAACAAAATCGTCTTCCCTTCGAGAGCCGGAAGGTTGTCCGGGCGAAGAATCCGATAATCGATGCCAACTCTGTCAAAAAGATGAAAAGTACCGAGCGCAATGGCCGCGTCGCCCGCATTGCCCGGATTGGCGACGTAATAGACAGGCTCCGTCTGCTCGTGCTTGATGCCGGTCAGAAATTCGGATACGGCTTTTCGATTGAATGAACACTGTTTTGTCCGAAGCGTATCGATGAAGTCGAAGTCGTATTCGGCACGAAGATCCGATCCGGACGATCGCCTTTCTCGGTCGGCTTTATTCTTTGAACAACGATTCAAAACGTGCTGTCCGTAGTAGTTGATGCAAAGATTGAGAAGGCGAGAGCGCGTGGTTCTGGGCCGAACCGATGCAATCTCCTTCAGCCCGTCCGAGAAGCAACGGAAAAGATCCGGATTGAAGTGCTTGGCTTCCTTGAATCCGATGCGTGTGCCGGCCTTCTTGAACTGCTCGATTCGGGCGAGCTCGAGAAGCTTCGCGTTCCCGGTCACGGGAAGCCCGTGCTTGACGACAATCCCGAAAAATTCGTCAATCAGAGTCTGCCTGTCCTCCGGGCCGGAGTGGCTGATTGCCTCATTGAGCAATTCATAAGATTGCTGCTGAAGGTAAGGCAGATACTTTGCCGTCAGCTTGCGCTCGTTGAAGAAAGCAAGATTCGAATCGATGATCCCCAAATAATTGCGTCCATTCAGAATATTCTTGTTCTTGAATGTCTTGTCCATGATCGTGCCTTCGTGCTTGTAGTACGAGTAGAACGGAACGGGCGCAAGAACGAAGCGGCGCGTCAGGGCAAAGAACTTCGGAAAGAAGCCGTTGTCTTCATAGCGCAGGCCGTCGGGGAAGCGGAGATTGTTGTCGATGACGACCGAACGGCGGTAAAGCTTGCCCCAAGCCATGATGCAGCTGTAGCGAAGCGTTTCCGGCGTCGGCTCGAAGATCCCGAGACGGCGGTTCGCCCAATCGGAGATGACGCGATTGTCTTCATCCACATACAAGGCATTGCCGACAACGGCATCCACCGAGGCGTCGGCATACCGGAGCATGTCGGCAAACTCGCGTCCCGTCGTTCTGCCGTTCCAGCCGATCTTGTCGTCGGAGTCCACAAAGCAGAGCCACTCCCCGCGCGCGGCGTCGATGCCCACATTGCGCGCACCGGACAGCCCCTGATTGGACTGGTTGATGAGAATCACGCGCGCGTCGCGCCGCGCAAATGCTTCTGCCTTCGCAAGGGAGTCATCCGTCGAACCATCGTTGACGCAAATGACCTCAAATTCGACATCTTTCTGACACAGAATGCTTTCGAGACAGCTCGCGAGAAAACGCTGTACGTTGAAGATGGGGACAATGACGGAAATCTGAAAGTTCATGCCTATCAGCGAGAAAGCTTGAAAGTCAACAAATTGCGGCCGCACGGCGCAGATGTTAATTCTAAAAATCTTGAAAATTCTACACGCTGCCGGCCATCCTGCTCATGATCCGCCGCGCGCGTTTTGGGAGGCCTTCAATCTTTTCCGGAGCTCGGCTTCGGATGCCGGCTCTGAGCGTTCGATCGGCATATTCATCCGAATTGATCTCGGGACTGCGGGAGGAGGGCAGGAAGAAGAATTCGCGCGTTCTGCGCGCCTGCCGCCCAAGCTGCGGCCGGCCTGCCTTCATGAACTCTGAGATTGTCCGCGGCAGGGAAGATTCTTTTTTCTCGTCCTTGATCATGCGCGTCGAGAAGCTCGACGGACAAGCGCTGATTCAGCGGCTCGGCTGATCCTTCACTTTGAAGCGAAGCAGTCCCTGACTGGAGACTGACGAAATCGCCGCCGTCTTCCGTCCGCCGTTGCGGCATTTCAATGCCGGCGTTCGTCTCTTGATAGCGATCCGGCCGCCAGATCGCCGTCTCGCCGGCCCGACAGCCGCATCTCTTTTGACTTGGCCTGCCCGGCTGCAGCCCGCCTTCCCATTGCAGCGCCCGTTGTTCGATCTGCTCGGCGGGCAGGGCGCCGTGCGGTCATTCCCTGCGAGCGACGATAGGCGCCGACCGCGTGCAGCGGCAGATCAATTTGATATTGCCTTTTGATCGGCGTCCTGACTGCCCCGGCGGGTTGGCAGCGCAAAGCAACGCTTCAGCTGCTGAGGATTTTTGTCGACGATCAGATTGCGGATCTTCCGCGCCAGCCTGGACATCGGCTCGATTCCGAAGTCTCTGGGACGGCAACGCCGTCCGACGGCGGCGCAGATTTTTTTTGCGTTGCGGAACCGCCTGCAGACCATGGCGTCGGGCATCTGCTGCCTTCATAGTCCAGATTGCAGCAAAACATTGATTATTTTGCATAATGGGCTGAAGCAGATCCGAAGGATCAAAATTTTTACGCTGCGAACTTTCAGTCGGTCGCCCGCACTAGAAGGCGTTCGCTTGCAGGTGCGAATTGCGAACGATGTTCCTGACTGCGAAGACGCGAAAAGGGAGCTTTCATTTTGATCGCTTTGCACAAGGACCGACGTCCAAGCTTTGATGCGGCCGAAGGTTCGCTCGCTCAGGCGCAAAAGAACGCTCTTTCGACTGAGGATCACAAAGCGTTGGATCGGCTATTTCGGCGGAAGATTGGAAGACGAACGGCAGGCCGCGATTGCAAGTCGGCCGAAAAGAAAAAGCAGCGCCGCAACGCTGCTTTTTCATTGAAGTTGCTTCCGCAAGAATCAGTCGAGATGATTCAGCATCTCGATGCCCACCTTGCCGGCGGCGATTTCGCGAAGCGCGACTACTGTGGGCTTGTCCTTTGCGTCGACGAGGGGCTTGTGCCCCTGCGTCAGTTCACGAGCGCGATAGGCGGCAACCAGAGCAAGCTGGAAGCGGTTCGGGATCTTCTTGAGGCAGTCTTCAACGGTAATGCGTGCCATATCTGTGTTGTGACGAGATAACAAAAGAAGCGAAAAAAATCAGACCTCCGCGCGAACCCGATTGTCGGGGACAGTCTTCAGTGCGTCCGATCAGACTGGAACGCCGAGACTTGCGAACTGATCGCGAAGCTTCAGGGCCTGCTGGCCGTATGTCAAACGGCTGGCGGTGACGATGGCTTCGAGCTGCAGGAGGGCTGTGTCGAAATCTTCGTTGATTATAACGTACTCGAATTCGGGAGCATGCGCCATCTCGGCGCCTGCGCCGAGGAGACGGCGCGTGATCGTCTGCGGGGAATCGGTGCCGCGGTGGTTTAGGCGCCATTCGAGCGCTTCGATCGAAGGCGGCAGAATGAAGATCCCGACGGTGCCGGCAAAGCGGCATCGAACCTGACGGGCGCCCTGCCAGTCGATTTCAAGAAGAACGTCGTTGCCCTTCATCATTTCGCTTTCGATCCAAGGGCGGTGAGTGCCGTAGTAGTTTCCGTGAACTAATGCGGATTCGAGAAATTCGTCGCGAGCCTTCATGGCTTCGAATTCTTCAACCGTCACGAAATGATATTCGCGGCCGTTTGCTTCACCCGGACGCGGTGCGCGCGTCGTGAAGGAAATAGAAAGCTTGATGGTCGGCTGACGAGCCAGAAGGGCATTGACGAGCGTGGACTTTCCGGCGCCCGACGGAGCCGTTACGAGAAAGAGCCGGCCGGGATGGCGGTCGGGCTTGCTGACAGCGGTTTCGGGAGCGGTCGTCATGTCGGGCATCTGAAAACTCTTCTGAGGAGAATGTTGTGCGGACGTCGATTATTCGAGATTCTGAATCTGCTCGCGCATCTGATCAATCGTGATCTTGAGCGCAAGCGAAGCGTTCGTCATTTCGATGGCGGCGGCCTTGGAGCCCAATGTGTTGGCTTCGCGGTTCATTTCCTGCGCCATGAAGTCGAGCTTGCGCCCGACGTTGCCGCCCGCTTCGAGGAGGCGGCGGACTTCCTTGAGGTGCGTCTCGAGGCGGTTCATTTCTTCGTCGACGTCGAGCTTGACCGCGTAGAGCGTGACTTCCTGGCGGATGCGGTCGGCCATCTCGTCGGCCGTAAGCACGCTCTTTTCGGCAAGCGCCTTTTCGAGACGCTCGGCAAGCTTCGTTTGAAGCTGCTCGAGAATTTGCGGAATGGCTGCGCGCACTTCCGAAACGGCAACGCTCATCGTGCCGCAATAGCCGAGAATCACTTTGGCGAGTGCGGCGCCTTCGCGAACGCGGGCGGCGACGAGCGCATCGAGCGCTTCGCCGACGATCTTGAGGAGTTCGGCCGCAACGACATCGCGGTTGGCGGCGCTTGCCTGCGCAACGCCGGGGATCGCGAGAATTTCGGCGACGGAGAGTGGACGTGCTTCGGGAGAGGCGGCGAGAACGACCGACTGCAAGTTCAAAACGCGCTTTAGAGCAGCATCGCTGACAGCGGGCATGGCTGAGTCGTTCGGGCAGAGCGAAATGCGCAGTTCAACCTTGCCTCGCGAAAGGCGCTTTTGCACGGCTTCGCGCAGAACGGGTTCGGCAAAGCGAAGCGAATCGTCGATGCGAAGCGTCAGGTCAAGGAAGCGTGAGTTGACGGAACGGCATTCAACAGCGACGCTGCCGAGCGAGGTTTCGCCGTCGACGGATGCATAGCCGGTCATGCTGGCAACAGGGCGCATGGATTTGGACTCCTTGATTTTCGGATCGGATGCGGCGGCGCGGACAGATGCTCCCAAAGCTCTTCTCCAAGAGAAGTTTGAACGATGCGCGAAGCTTCTGCGGCGCTTCAGAAAAAAGCCGCATAAAAAAGTGTGCGTCATTGTAGAGAGTGTAAAAACCTTTGCGGGCGTGTCTGTTGAGAATAGTTGATCAACAAAGGGGATGAGGCGGCCGTCAAGCTGAACGGAGATTTCTCGGAGAGTCCAAGCAAGGATGAGGGCTCTCGAGGGATATTGCAGCATCTCATGCTGCTCTCCCGGGCTGCCTGATCTATGAAGAAGGCGGCTGTCTTGCGGAAGCTGTCCGCCGCAAGTCCTATTCGGTGATCCTTTTGGACGAAGTCGAAAAGGCGCATCCGGACGTCTTCAA
>CAZUXQ010000103.1:2551-6199 GCA_964624425.1 uncultured Sutterella sp. | reverse complement strand
CTGGCTCAACGGCATGGAGGTCACGCAGTTCACGTACTTCCAGCAGGTGGGCGGCCTCGAATGCAAGCCGATCACGGGCGAAATCACGTACGGCCTCGAGCGTCTCGCGATGTATCTGCAGAACTGCGACAACGTTTTCGACCTCGTCTTCACGACGTGGAAGGATTCGGACGGTCGGGAACGCGTTCTCACGTACGGTGACGTCTTCCATCAGAATGAAGTCGAACAGTCGATCTACAATTTCGAAGCGAGCGACTGCGGCAAGCTTCTGAAGCAGTTCGACTATTTTGAAGGCGAAGCCAAGCGCCTGATGGATCTGCAGCTTGCGCTGCCCGCGTATGAAATGGTTTTGAAGGCCGGCCATACGTTCAACCTCTTGGATGCGCACGGCGCCATCTCCGTAACCGAACGCGCGCAGTACATCGCGCGAATCCGAAGCATTTCCCGTTCCGTCGCGCAGAGCTACTACGATTCGCGCGAACGCCTCGGGTTTCCGATGCTCAGGAAGTCTGCCGAGTGAAGTCGGAGGAGAGAAGAAAATGACGAATTTGCTCGTTGAACTGCAGACGGAAGAACTGCCGCCGAAGGCTTTGAAGCCGCTTTCCGAAGCCTTTGCCGAAGGCGTGCGCAGGACGCTCGCCGCCGAAGGCTTTCTGGGCGAAAAGAGCGCGGCGACCGTCTACGGCGCTCCGCGCCGCCTTGCCGTGCACGTTACGGACGTTTTTGCGAAGAGTCCTGAGGAGTCCTTCAGGCAGAAGCTCGTGCCGGTGCGCGTCGGTCTTGATGCAGACGGCAGGGCTACGCCCGCTCTCAAGAAGAAGATGGCTGCGCTTGGAATCGAATGCGATGTCGCCGACTTGAAGCGCGTCGACGACGGGAGGAACGAACAGCTCGTGTACGAAGGCGTTCGCCCGGGCGCTGATCTCGCGGTCGGTCTTCAGCATGCGCTTGACTATGCCGTGAAGCATCTGCCGATTCCGAAGGTCATGACCTATCAGCTTGCCGACGGAGAGACGACGGTGTCGTTCGTTCGCCCGGTGCGCCATGTGACGGCGCTTTTCGGCGGCGAAATCGTGCCCGTGACGCTTTTCGGCCTGGCCGCCGGCCGAACGACCTCAGGCCACCGCTTTCACTCGCCCGAGCCCGTTGCGATCTCGTCGGCCGACGCCTATGCCGACGTCATGAAGGCCGCGCGCGTGATGCCGCTCTTTGCGGCCCGCCGCGAAGCGATTCGCGCCGCGCTCGAAGCGCATGCCGCGAAGCTCGACGCGGCGCCGATCATCCCCGAGGATCTTCTCGACGAAGCGGCGGCTCTGACCGAATGGCCCGTCGTCTACGAAAGCTGGTTTGAGGAAGAGTTCCTGCAGGTGCCGGAAGAATGCCTCATTCTCACGATGCAGCTCAATCAGAAGTACTTTGCGCTGCGCAATGCCGGCGGCAGACTCATCAACCGCTTCCTTCTCGTGTCGCAGCTCGAAGCGGCCGACGGGGGCAAGGCGATTTCGGAAGGCAATGCCCGCGTCGTGCGCGCCCGCTTGGCCGACGCCAAGTTCTTTTATGATCAGGATCGCCAGCAGACGCTCGAAAGCCGCGTCGAAGGCCTGCGCCGCGTCGTCTACCACAACAAGCTCGGCAGCCAGTACGAGCGCATGCTGCGCGTCGAGCGCATCTCCGCTGCCGCAGCCGAGCTGATCGGTGCGGACGCGAAGCTTGCGGCCCGCGCTTCGCGCCTTGCGAAGGCCGACCTGCGCACCCTGATGGTGGGCGAATTCCCTGAACTGCAGGGCATCATGGGCGAATACTATGCCCGTCACGACAAAGAGGACGATGCCGTTGCGCTCGCCATCCGCGAACACTATCTGCCGCGCCATGCCGGCGACGAACTGCCGTCCGCGCCGGTGAGCCTCGCCGCCGCCCTTGCCGACAAGCTGGAAACGCTTGTCGGCCTTTTCGGCATCGGTCAGATGCCGACCGGCGAAAAGGATCCGTTTGCGTTGCGCCGCCATGCTTTGGGCGTCCTGCGCATGCTTGTCGAAAAGGCGCTCCCCGTGAGTCTCAGGCGGCTCGTCGACGCAGCCTGGGCCGTGGAAGCCGAAGTCCCGGGCATCAGCGACAATCGCGAAGCGCTCATGAGCTTCTTCGCCGACCGCCTGCGCGTCATGCTTCGCGAGAAGGGCTTCTCGGCTCAGGAAGTCGACGCCGTTCTCTCGCTCCAGCCCGAAACGCTCGGCGACGTCGAAGCGCGTCTTGCCGCCGTTCGCGCCTTTGCGGCGCTGCCGGAGTCGGAAGCGCTTTCGGCCGCCAACAAGCGCATCGGCAACATTCTGAAGAAAATCGAAGGCGAAGCGCCCGTCGACATCGACGAAGCGCTCTTTGCCGAAGACGCCGAAAAGGCGCTCTTCGAAGCGATGAGCGCTGCGGCGCCGAAGGTCGAAGCGCTCTGCAGCGAAGGCCGCTTCGAAGACGCGCTCGTTTCGCTCGCGAGGCTGCGTGCGCCGGTCGACGCCTTCTTCGACAAGGTGATGGTCAATGCCGAAGATCCCAAGCTTCGCGCGAACCGTCAGGCGCTGCTCAGTCGGCTCCACCGCGTGATGAACTGTGCGGCCGATATTGCAAAGCTCGCGAAGTGAGATTGCGCGGCGGCTGAATGCCGGATCGGCAAAGGAAAAGTCCGCTCGCGCGGTCGGGCTTTTCGTCCAGCAGGAGGATCAAGTTCATGAGATGGCTTCATGTGCTGAGAGGATGGATTTTCTACATTCTGCTCGCCGCAACCATTCTTGTTCTGACGGCGGCGCTCATTGCCTCGAAGCCCTTCCTCGGAATGACCGCGCGCTACGAATGCATCTGCAGGCCTTGGGCGAAGACGGCGCTTCGGCTTCTGAAGGTCGTCTGCGGCGTGAAGGTTGAGAATGTCGGCATGGAAAACATGCCGTCCGACGGGAGGCCGCTCGTCGTTCTTGCGAAGCATCAGTCGGCATGGGATCCGTTTTGGCTCGGCGCCTTTCTCAAGCAGCCGCCGTGCTTCGTCTACAAACGCTCGCTGCACTGGATTCCCTTTCTCGGCTGGGCGCTCTGGACCATGAATTGGCTCGCGATCGACCGCTCGAACGGACGCAGCGCATATGAGGCCTTCCAGAAGCGCGGTCCGGACTTCCTCAGGAAGGGCTGGTGGATCTGCCTCTTCCCGGAGGGCACGCGCGTGCCGCCGGGCAGGCGCGTGCCCTACAAGACGGGCGGCGCCCGCTTTGCCTGCGCTGCCGGAACGGCAATTCTGCCGATCGCGCACAATGCGGGGCTCTGCTGGCCGAAGAACAGCATCGCCAAGAAGCCCGGGACGATCACCGTAAGCGTCGGTCCGATCATCGAAACGGCCGGCCGCGATCCGCGCGACGTCGCCCGCGACGTCGAAGCGTGGATCGAAGCCGAAGTCGAGCGCATTTCGAAGTAGTTCGAACGACGCGGCGGCAGACATGCGCGCGGAGAGCGGCGAGAATTTCGAAATCCGTCTGCCCAAGAGCGGCAGACGGATTTGGGTTCTGGTCGAGCGTTCGGCGAGGCGCAGCCGCATTGGGCTTCAGATGCTGGGCGGCGACGTTCTCCAAGGCAGGCTTCCGTTGCGAACGCCCTTGCGGCGCCTGAAGCTCTTCA
>CAZUXQ010000103.1:0-2541 GCA_964624425.1 uncultured Sutterella sp. | reverse complement strand
TTCATTGAAGAGAGCGAACAATGGATTCTCGAGGCGCGCGAAAAGAATGCCGAGCGAATTCGCCTCATGGGCGGGCCGCCGCTGGCGCTGCGCGAGGGCGGCTACATCCTCTACCGCGGCGTGCATGCCGGTCTTCGATTCGGGACGAAGCATTCGCGCGTCGTCCGCATGGGCGCCGGACGCGAATTTGAAGTCTGGCTCAAGTCCTCTGCGGACGACCGCGCCGCGTGCAGGGCCGAACTCGTCAAGATTCTCAAGGCGGAGGCTCGGCGCGTGATCGATGCCTTCTGCGGCGCCGTCTCCGCCCGCGCAAAGCGCCTCCCGCAGCGCTGGCGCCTCAAGTCCGCCAAAAGCCGCTGGGGATCCTGCAGTTCCAAAGGCGGCCTCAACTTCTCCTGGCGCCTCATCTTTTTGCCGGACGACCTCATTTACGGCACGGTTGCGCATGAATTCGCGCATCTCATCGAGTTCAATCATTCGGACGCTTTTTGGCGCGAGGTGGCCCGTCTTGATCCGAAGTGGCGGGAAGTGCGAGAACGAATGCGCCGCTGCTCGCCTGCGCTTCTGCCGTTCGCCGGCGATGAATCGGACGACGGCGGCGAGGACGATTTGGCAGGCTGAGCCGGCTTTCTTTCAAACTCGCAGCCGCTTTGCTTCGGCGGCGTTTGCCAGACGGACGAAGGCCGAAACGTCGAGCGCTTCGGCGCGGGCATTAGGATCGACGCCCGCAGCGGCGATCTCTTCTTCCGCGAGAAAGGCCGATACGGCATTGCGCATCGTCTTGCGGCGCTGCTGGAACGCCGCAGCGGCGACGGCGGCGAAGACGTCCGCGTCGACGGGCTCGAGATCTTCGGCGGCCTTCGGAATCATGCGCACGACGGAGGAAACAACTTTCGGAGCGGGAGCGAAGGCTCCGGGCGGGACGTCGAAGAGCTTGCGCATGCGGTAGCGGTACTGCAGCATCACCGAAAGACGTCCGTACGTCTTGCTGCCGGGCTCTGCCGTCATGCGGTCGACAACTTCGCGCTGCAGCATGAAGTGCTGGTCGATCACGCGGTCGGCGACGCGCGCGAGACTGAAGAGCAGGGGAGACGAGATGTTGTAGGGGAGGTTCCCGAAGATGCGGAGGCGCCTTCCCGGCTCGACGGTCGACCAGTCCAGCTTGATCGCGTCGGCTTCGATGAGCGCGAGCGCCTCGGTTGGGAACTGCGCGCGAAGGAATGCGGCCAGATCGCGGTCGATTTCGACCGCAGTTTCGCGGCCGGCCATGTCGATGATTTCGCGCGTGAGCGCCGCCTGGCCGGGACCGATTTCGACGAGCGCGTCGCCGGGCTTGGGGTCGATTGAGCGGGCGATGCGTTCGATCCAATGACGGTCATGAAGGAAGTTCTGACCGAAGCGTTTGCGGGCGTGATGCCCCTCAAGCCATTCCTGCTTCACGATTCTTGACGAGTTTCGGCTGCTGATTTGAGAACTGCGGCCCGCGCCGCTGCATCGGCCGGCGCCGCAGCCGTCGGTGCGGCCGGGATGGATGCCGCCGGACCGATGCCGGCCGGCCCGCAGACGGCGATCGAAAGAGGCTTCATGCGAAGCGCTCCTTTTACTGCTGCATGCGAAGGCTCGGTTCGCGGATGTCGACGAAGGCCGAGTCGCGAAGCTCGCGCTGCCAGTTGTAGGTGGCTTCGGCGAGCTTTTTCTGGCGAAGCGCCTGACGTGCGGCGATGCGCATTCGCTGCGGATTGCCTTCCTTGTTCGTGCGGCGTTCGACCACCTGAATCAGGTGGTAGCCGTAGTTGCTGCGGATCGGTTCGGAAATTTCGCCCGGCTTGAGGCGCGCCATGGCCGCTTCGAATTCCGGAACCGTGTCGCCGACCTGCAGCCAGCCCAGATCGCCGCCGCGCGTGGCGGTAGCGTCGACGGAATTGAGGCGGGCCATCGTTGCAAAATCGGCTTCGCCTGATTCGATGCGGGCCTTGATGTCGCTGAGGCGGCGGAGAACGTCGCTTTCGGGCGTGATGTCGCTCACGAACATCAGGATGTGGCGGGCGTGAGTCTGTTCGACCGGGCCGCCGGCAAGCTTGGCTTCGATGCCGTTGCGCTTCGCGGCGAGCTTCACGACGTGATAGGCGTGCTGGGACTTCGTCACGAAGACGCTGCCCGAGACGGGATCGGCCTTGATGGCTTCCCAGAAGAGCGCCGGCACATTGTTCTGGGTGCGCCAGCCGAGGTCGCCGCCCTGAAGACCGTCTTCCGCGCGCGAGTAGGCGGCGGCGAGCTTTGCGAAGTCTTCGCCCGCGCGAGCGCGCTCTGCGACGGATTCGGCCGTCTGGCGGACGCCGTCTTCGTCGGATTCGGCATTGAACGGCATCAGAATGTGCTCGACGCGGTATTCGGTGACGTCGCTTCCGGTGAAGCCGGCTTGTTCGGCGAGGTAGGCGTCGACTTCGCTCTCCGGAATTTCGATCTTTTCGTCGACCTCCCGCTCGCGCAGGCGCTGAGTCGTGATTTCGTCGCGGATTTCGCTGCGGAAGACGCTGAAGG
>CAZUXQ010000102.1:0-6235 GCA_964624425.1 uncultured Sutterella sp. | reverse complement strand
CGCAGGCAGGGCTTCCGACCGATGCCGCAACCGCGTCCGACAGCGCTTCGTCTTCGGCCGATTCAAGAATGCGGATCTGATGCTCAGGCCGCTTCGAAACGCAAAGGAACCGCACGCCGGTCGCGAGCTCGAGCCGACGCGCCGCAGTTTCGCCGCACTCGAAGATGCGGTCGATTTCACGATGGTCATCCGCTTCCATCGGCCTCAAAGCTCGCTGGCCTGACCGAGAATTGGCGATCGACGTGCATGCAGTCCGAGCCTTTGCCGCCCGCTCACAAGGGAGGAAGAATTTCCCTCCTTGCGTCGACGGTCGCGCAGTGCGCGCGGCCGTAGCCCAGCACGATCTTTTCGACGCGCTCGCCCCTGCGCGGCCTGTCGTGCCGAGCGCCCTCCTCTCGAAAATCGCCGCGACGTCGGCAGGGTTCGCGTCCGTGAAGGGCGCGTGCTCCGCGGACCGTTTCATGATCGGCGCGGAAGGCGCAGACGGACGTCTTCTTTTCGTCCGCGCCGCAGAGCATGTCCGCCGACTTCACGCAGCAAAGCGCGCCCGCTTTGCCTGGATTCGAAATCAGAACTGAGCGCAAACGGCCGCGCGCTGGGCGGGGCCGCATCGGAGCTGCTTCCCGCCGACCGGGTTCAAGCCTGCGCAGCACATTCATTTCGCCGCGCATTCACCTGCTGAAGAATGAATAAAACGCCTGCGGCACCCTCTGCCTTGCTTCAGACGCCCTCATGGCCTCAGGCGCAGGATTTTTTCAGCCTTCCACGGCATCCCTGCTTCTTGTCCTTTCGTTCCGGTCAAGCCGTCAAAGCTTCATTTCAGGCAATGCCGGAACGCCCGGACAGTCCTTCATTGCTTCCTGCAGATGCGGATCGGTCCGTCGCCAGCACAGCCGGCCGTCCCTGCAGATGCGATTGTCGCCCGCCAGACGAAACCATGCGTCAATGCACGCTGCGGCAGTGCAAACATTCAGTCGTGCCGCGCAGATGTCGTTCGGGCACAGGCAAATCGACGGCAGCTTCCGAATTCCGCAGTTCAAAGCGGCCGGCTGAAGCCGCAAAGATCAGCCGGTTGCGCTGCCGCAAGACCTGCCAGACCGCCTTCGAGAATGCGGACGGAATTTTCATGTCGGGCGAAGATCAAACAGATTCGCATCAGCAAGATTCGAAGCCGAGAGGCCTGCACCGAAAGCGCCTATGCCGTCATCGACATCAGCGTAGTGCATGCCGCCGCTGCGAGCGGCGGGAATTCTTCAGACTGAATGCCGAGAGAATCAAAGAGCTTGAGGAAGACGCCGCGCGTCTGCAGCATCAGCTCGCGCTCAATCCCAACTCGAGCCGAACAGAAGAAAACCCGAAGATTTCAGAAGATTTTCGGACGAATCCGCAATATGCGGCGCGGCTTTCAGATGAAGACCGCACACGCGCAGCGTTCTGCGCGTGCCGCAAAGGCCTGAAGAAAAAAGGCTGCGAACATGACGAAGAACGCAAAAGGAACGATCGAGCATCCGGGAGCAGCGTCAAGCAGAAGTCCGTCCTCGGCAGGACGCTTCCGCAGAGAGGCATTTGCGTCGTCAAATATATCGAGCGGCGGCAGCGACCAGCAGCATCGCAGCAGCAGTTCTGCCGGCCTGTGCAAGCCTGCCGTTGGCCCGACAAGCGGAATCGTCCCAGGCAGGCGGCATTTCGCCGCATTGAAAGAAAAGGCCGATATGGCCGGCGCCGCAAACATCATGAGAAGAGCCGAATCGGCCAGAACGCACACGATAAAAAGCGCATCGCTCGTGAAGAGGACAGCGAGGGGGACCGTGGCCTGCACGAAGACTCGGCGCCCTCGGCGGGAATCGCCTTTTGGCCGCCGCGAAGGCGGCCGGCCGAAAGAATCCCCGGCCCGAAGGCCGGGGAGGACGTCAATTGCTCAGCACATCAAGACGCTTCCTCGCAAGCGCCGCGAAGAACGCGGCGGCGCTTGGGAGCACGGCGTCATTGAAGTCGTACTTCGGGTTGTGGCCGAACGCACGATGATTTTCGTCGCTCTGACCCACGCGGAACATGAGGCCCGGAGCCTTCTTCTGATATTCGGAAAAATCTTCTCCGCCCGCGGTCATCTTCTGTTCGGCCAGGCAGTCGGCGCCGAACATTTCCGAGGCAAGCGCGCTCGCCGCTTCGACGCAGGCCGGATCGTTCACGACGACGGACGTGAGGCGGTCATAGCGAAGTTCTCCTTTGAGCTCATGCGCGGCCGCCACATGTTCGACCATTCTTGCCATGTCGGCCTCAATCTGCGAGCGTACGGCTTCGTCATACGTGCGCACCGTGCCGCTCATTTTAAGATCGTTCGGGATGACGTTCGGCGCTTCGTACTGCCCGGACTGCATCGAACTCACCGAGACCACGGCAGGCTGGAAGGAGTCGAGGCGGCGCGACACAATCGTCTGCAGCGAAGCGATGAGCATCGCCGCACCGGGGAGCGGATCAATGCCGCAGTGCGGACGAGAGGCATGAATGCCTTTCCCTTGAAGGCGGATGTAGAAGAAGTCGCAGGACGCCTGCGTAGGTCCCGCGCGAAAGCCGAACTTGCCGGCCGGAAGCGACGAATCGTTGTGCGCGCCGTAGACTTCGTCGATGCCGTACTTTTCGAAAACGCCGGCCGCCACGACTGCCCTTGCCCCGCTGCCGATTTCTTCGGCGGGCTGAAAGATCGCAACGACTCGGCCGGGAAAGTCGCGGTGCGAGGCCAGATGCTTCAGCGCCAGAAGGAGCCACGCCGTGTGCCCGTCATGACCGCAGCCGTGGTGGCACTTGGGCGTTCGGCTCGCCCACGGAAGTCCCGTTTCGTCCGGCATCGCAAGCGCATCGTTGTCCGCTCGAAGCGCAATTGCCGCTCCCGGCCGACAGCCGTTCACGACGGCAATGACGCCGCCCTTGACCATTTGGTCGTCGATCTCGTCGGCGCCGATTGCCTTCAAGGCCTCGACGATCTTGCCGGCCGTTCTCGTCGTATTGAAGCCGAGTTCCGGATGCGCGTGAATGTCATGCCTGAACTCGGCCGCTTCATCTGCCCATTGGAGAAATTCGTCGGGAACTTTCGTCCCGTGAGACCATTTCATTTTTCTTAACCTTGCATCGTAAACTTGCTGAAGTTTTCGAGGAAAATTCTGCAGAAAATATGATTCTGCAAAATCAGAATAGACGTCGGGAGACCGAAAAACGGTCTGAATCTTGCTTTTATTTGATGCCGCAGAAGTTCGCCTCAGGCATTTTGACTAGAGACGCCTTTACTAGACTGCGCGCGCTCGGAGAAGATGAAGTTGCGGGCTTTTTCGATGCGCATCCCCTGCGCTCTTCATTGCCCGCCTGAATTCATCAAGGCCTCATTCGAACGGCTCAACATTCGCAGGAAGAAAATCGACATGACAGATGCCAACAAGCCTCCGACCGCCCGCTCTTGGTCTTCGCGCGCCGCGCTCGTCCTTGCCGCTGCCGCCGCAGCCTGCACCCTGAACGCGCCCGCCGAAGCCAAGGAAATTACAGTCGCGGTCGGCGCCGCCTTCTCGACGCTCGACCCCTATGACTGCCCGGACGTCATGACCCGAGCCGTAGCAAAGTCGATTTATGAAGGGCTCTTTACCTGGGACAAGGACCTCAACGCCATTCCGCAGCTCGCCGAAGGCTATGAAGTGTCCGAAGACGGCCTCGTCTATACGATCAAGCTGAAGACGGGCGTCAAATTCCACGACGGCTCCGACTTCAACGCGGATGCCGTCAAGAAGAATTTCGACCGCTTTCTCAATCCTGAAAACCGCTTGAGCCGCCTCTCGAGCTATGCGCTCATTGAAAAGGTTGAGGCAGCCGATCCGACGACGGCGATCTTCACGCTCAAGAAGCCTCTGTCGGGCTTCATCGGCCGCCTGGCCGCCACAACGCCGCAGATGATTTGTCCGAGCTATCTCGACCAGTACGGCTCAAACAAGCAGCTCGCGACGCGCGCCTGCGGCACGGGGCCGTACGTTTTCAAGAGCTTCAGCCCCACCGACGGCCTCGTCGTCGAAAAGAATCCCAACTACCGCGTGCCGGGCATTCCGAAGCTCGACGGCATTACCTTCGTGCCGGTCGTCGAAAACAGCACTCGCGCCGCGATGCTGCGCACGGGCGAAGCCCATTTCATTTCGCCGCTGCCCGTCGAACAGATAGCGCAGCTCAAGAACGACAAGTCGATCGAGATCCAAACGATGCCTTCGCTCATGAGCCGCTACCTCTCGATAAACAACCGCGTAAAGCCCTTCAGCGACAAGCGCGTGCGCGAAGCCATCAACTACGCAATCAATAAGGAAGCGCTCTGCAAGGTAGCCTATTCAGGTTATGCCGTCCCCCAGGAAGGCATCATTCCGCCGAAGCTCCCGACCGCCTTGAAGATGGGACCGTGGCCCTACGATCCGCAGAAGGCGCGCGAACTCCTGAAGGATGCAGGCTACCCGAACGGCTTTGAAACGACGCTTTGGTCGGGCTACTCAAACACAACTGCCGCAAAGGCCGTGCAGTTCATTCAGCAGCAGCTCGCGCAGGTCGGCATCAAAGTTCAGACGCGCCTGCTTGAACCGGGCGTACGCACGAACGACGTCTACAGCGTGAAGAACCCGGACGACGCCAAGGTGCGCCTCTACTACATCGGCTGGGCCGACTCCACGATGGATCCGGATCTCACGATCAGACCGATTCTCGACAGCCGCGAAGCGCCGCCGAAATTCATGAACGCAGCCTATTACAGCAACCCCGAGCTCGACAAGCTCCTTGATCAGGCCGTTGAAGAACGCGACCCGACGAAGCGTCGGGAACTATACAATCAGGCGCAGAAGCTCGTATGGGAAGATGCGCCCTGGGCCTTCCTGCTTTATGAAGAAAGCACCGCCGGCGCAAACGTTCATCTGAAGAACTTCCTGCTTCGTCCGGACGGCGGCTTCGATTTTTACGAAGCGTCTTGGGAAGAATAAAAAACGGCTGAAGGCTGATTCCGAAGCCGAGTTGCTTCAAGCCGGTCGGGCGAGTTGCCTCGGCCGGCTTTTCCTTGGCCGCAGATTTGATTCGGCAATGCCCGTCTCGTCTGCCGCCGCCGGATCCGCCCTTCCAAAGAACATAAAGCGTTAACCCTTAGATTATTCCGCCAACAGGGCTTGAAGGAACCCAAGCGCTGCGCACGGCAAAGCGCGAAGAACCTGATTTTTTCGGCCGCTTCATTGGACAAGCGGGCGAATTCGTGAGAAACTGCGCGTGAAAGTTGTTGATAGAGGCGCGGCGCGGATTAGTAGCCGTCTGAGGGGACGCCCGACGAAGACGGCCGAAAGGCCAAGCCGCCGAAATGCAGATGCCGGGTGCGGATCTGCGTTGGGCATCGTTGAAATACAACGGTGACTCCTGGAAGACATTCTCGCCGGAATTTCTTTCAGAGGCGCTATCGGTGGTAGCTTGCAAAAAGGCCCTCCGCGCGTCCGACGCTTTGCCGACGCGGTCGGCAGGAACGGACTGCAGGAATGTCGTTTTTTGAGTTGCATCGATAGATGCAACTTTTTTTATGGCTCAACCTTATAAAAACGACATTCGGAGATCACCATGAGCAACGCTTCCGGCAATCCCGCCCAGCAGCCTACGCTCAAGAGAGAAATAGGCCTTTTCGGCGGCATCTCGGTCCTCGCCGGCATCATGATCGGCTCGGGCATTTTCTACATCGGCGCCATCGTGCTTCAGCGCTCGCACATGAGCCTCGGGCTTGCGCTTCTCGTCTGGGCCGTGGGCGGCCTCATCACGCTTCTTTCCGGAATCTGCTTTGCGGAACTCGGCGCCATGATGCCTAAGGCGGGCGGCTCCTACGTCTACCTGCGCGAAGCCTACGGACAGCGCGTCGCCTTCATGTGCGGCTTCACGAACTTCTTCCTTTCGTCCTCGGGCTCGATCGCCGCGCTCGCCGTCGCCTTCGCCGCGGCCATTTCGAGCATGACGACGCTCGACCCGATCGAACAGAAAGCCGTCTCGCTCATTTCGATCGTCGTTCTGTCGCTCATCAACATCCGCGGCATCAAGTTCGGCAGCTTCTTCCAGAACACGTTCATGGTTCTCAAGATGCTCCCCATCATCCTCATCCTTGTCTGCGGCCTCGTGATGGGCGGCGAATCGCCCGACCTCTTCTCCTTTCCGGCCGGCGAAGAAACCCCATCAATCAGCGCGATCCTCTCGATGATGG
>CAZUXQ010000101.1:0-6241 GCA_964624425.1 uncultured Sutterella sp. | reverse complement strand
AGCGAGTTCGGCTTCAAGTTTGTCGAAAAGAACGGTTGCGGCGGCTTGTCCAAAAGGCGCAAGCCGTCGGCGAAGCATGGAAGGAGCGCTTTTTGCAGGCGTTTTTTCCGGAGCTTTCCCCAATAATTGCGCCGGAGAAGCTGATCCCTTGAGCCGTCGGGCAAGGGCGGCCGGCGAATCGGCGAGATCCGAAAGCCAAAGCCGGCAGTCGAGAATTTGCGCGCAGGTTTCCATGATCGGGTCGGGCGAAGGCCGTTTGAAAATTTCAATGGAAAATCGGACGCGTGCTTTTCTGCTGCGGACCCCGTCCGAACGACAGCCTGCATTCTATCAGCGCGGCGGCCAGCGATCGAAAAGGTAAAATGTCGGCATGTCGAGGAGCGTTCTTTTTGGCGAGCTTCCCGCATAAAGAAATGCACTCAAGGGATTCCGAAACAGCATCATGCACTATTCAGCCAACACGCTTGCGAATGCCTTGAGGAAGCACCGCTCGTTCGATGTCCTGCGCACGCTCTTCCGATTCGCCGCCGCCAGAATGCGCGACGCGCAGCTTCAGGAAGTAGCTTCCTCAATGACGCTTACGACGCTCTTGGCGATGGTGCCGATTCTGGCCGTGTCTCTCGCGCTCTTTGCTGCCTTCCCGGGCTTTCAGGATGCGAGACAGGCGCTCGAAGATGCAATCTTCAACAGCTTCCTGCCTCCGCGGGACAGCGAGGTGATCCTGAATTACATCCGTCAGTTCGCTTCTCACGCCTCGGGCCTTGGCATTTTCGGCGTGGTCGGCTTGGCTGTCACCGGACTTTTCATGATCGACAAGTTCTTCGTGACGGTAAACCGGCTCTTCAAGGTGCGCGTCCTTCGTCCTTGGCCGCAGCGCGCGCTCATCTATTGGGCGATGCTTACGCTTGGTCCCGCTGCAATCGCGCTCTCAATTACGATGTCGACGCAGGCCATTCGTCTCGCGGCCGGCGCCGCACAGGGGCTGCTGCCGGGCTGGCTTCTCGCTTTTCTGCAGGTGCTCTTTCAGTCGGTCGCCTATGCGGTGCTCTTCAAATTCGTTCCGAATTGCCGCGTTCCGTTGGCGAACGCCTTAGCGGGCGGGTTTTTCGTGGCATTTTCCGGGCAGATCGTGCGTCAGGGCTTTGAAATCTATGTGACTGCGGGCACGATGTCTTCAATTTACGGCGCTTTCGTCGCCGTGCCGGCGTTTCTCCTCTGGGTCTATCTCAACTGGCTTCTCATCTTTACTGGTGCGGCCGTTTCGGCCACAATTCCGCTTCTCACATCGGGGCGCTTCTCCGACTTCTACCGCAAAGGAAATGATTTCCTCACAGGTCTTGCGCTCCTGCGCGTTCTCGTCTACGCGCGAAAGAAAAATGCGCCTGCGGTTCCTGCCGACATTCTCGCGAAGGAAGTGGATTCCTATCCGCAAGCCGTGGATTCGATTCTCGCGACGCTCTCGCGCGCGGGGTACTGCGGCGAAGTTCGTCCCTTCGGCATGCATCACGAAACGTCCTGGGCGCTTCTCTGCGACCCGAAGGAAAAGACGCTCCGAGAGGCGTTCGACGCGCTTCTGCTGGATGCGGAAAATACGCTTGTTTCCCCCAAACGCATCGGACAGAAGCGCGATGAAGGCGTTCTTTTCGACTGGCACCGCCGCCTTATCATGAAAGGCGCGATCGATGCGCCGATTGATGCGCTTCTTGAAAGCGGCGAGAAGATGCCTTTCGAGGTCTTCATGAAGAAGGCCGAAGAAGACGCAGAAGAAGTTCACAAGGCCGGAGAGCCTTCCGAGAAGACCGAGGCCTAAGCGTTCTGCTTCGGCCGATGCAGGAGCGATTGCGGCGGAGTCGATGAACGGTCGGCTTCGATTAAGAATTCTCTGCTAAGCTGATTGGAGTGACTTTCATGCCCGTATTTCCGGAGGAGGTTTTTCTCCAATGAACGCCAAGCTCATCGCGAGAGCCGCAGTTGCGGGCATTGCCGCTCTTTCATCGTGTGCGCCGGCTTCAGCCGATACGGCCGCCGGCATGAAGGCGCTTCGGGACGGCAAGTTCGACGCCGCCGTCAAGGAATTCAGGGCGAGCGCCGCCAAGGACGATGCAGAAGCAATGTATATGATCGGCCGCATGCTTTGGACGGCAGGCAGACGAGCGGCAGACGCTCGCCTTTGGAAGTGACCTTCTGTTGGGAAAAGGCGGCCTATCTCGGCCATGTGAAGGCGCAGCTTGCGCTCGGCGAAGCTTATCGAAGCGGCTGGGGCGTCAAGCTCGATCCGGATCAGGGCTACGTTTGGGACAAGAAGGCGACCGATCAAGGCAGCGCAGCCGGGATGCGGGCGATGGGCGAGTACTACCTGCTCGGCAAACCCTTCGAGAAAGAGCCGAAAAAGGCCGCCAAATGGTTTCGCCGCGCTGCGATGGGCGGCAATATCCCGGCCTACATGTCGCTCGCGAAGGTTCTCATAAAGGGCGACGGCGTCGACAAAGACCTCGCGGCCGCGTACGTTCTCATAAGCGCCGCTGCAAAGCCCGCCGACGGTCAGGCCGCCGACCGCAACGCCGCAGCCGACGCCCGCAATCTTCGCAAGAAACTTTCTGATGCCGACGCTGCGCGCGCCGCCAAGATGACGCCGGCCGACGTGTTCGAAAGCCTCAAAGCGCTTGATCCCGACTGCATAGTTCCTGCCGTGAGGAAATAAAAGACGAATGAGCATGAGTTTCAAAAACTGCGCGGCAACTCTTTCGGGCGCTGCCGCGTTGTCCTCTTCCATGAGGGCAGAAAACGGTTTGACTCATGGTTTGTTCTTTTTCGAAAATCAGCAGCTTCAATGAATACTGCGCCGACCTTGATCCAGCATCTGTCCGGCGCCATGCCGCCGGGTTCGCAGAAGATGCCTGATCCGCAAAAAAGAAGAGGGCGGCAAATCGGAAACTTGCCGCCCTCGAACATTCCAGAATGATCGGCCGCTCTTTTAACGGTTCGTATCGATTTTCGGGTCAAGCGCATCGCGCAGACCGTCGCCCAAGAGGTTGAAGGCAAGCACCGTAAAGAAGATTGCAAGCACGGGGAAGAGCGCCGCGTGCGGCGCTGTCATCAGGTCGGCGCGCGCTTCGTTGAGCATGGCCCCCCATTCGGGCATCGGCGGCTGCGCGCCGAGGCCGAGGAAGGAGAGCGACGCCGCCGTGATGATCGACGTGCCGATGCGCATCGTGAGATAGACGAGAATAACCGAGATCGTGCCCGGCAAAATGTGGCGGAAGAGCAGCAGCGAATCGCTGATGCCCAGGCTCTTCGCCGCTTCGACGAACGTCTGGTGCTTGATCGACAAGACATTTGCGCGCACGAGTCGGGCGAAAGCCGGGATAGAGAAGATCGCCACAGCCGCGACCACGTTCAGAAGACCGCCTCCCAAAATCGCCACAATGCCGATCGCAAGAAGAATGCCCGGGAAGGCGAAGAGGACGTCCGAAATGCGCATGATGATGCGGTCGGGCCAGCCTTCGTAGAAGCCTGCGATGAGGCCGAGGATGGTGCCGATTACGGCTCCCGCTATCACGGACGTGAAGCCGCAGATGAGCGAAATGCGCGTGCCCGCGACAATTCGGCTGAAGATGTCGCGCCCGAGAGCGTCGACGCCGAACCAGTGCGCGGCTGTCGGACCTTCGTTGAGGCGGTCGTAGTCGAAATAATTTTCGGGATCAAAGGGCGTGATGAACGGCCCGAAGATCGAAATGAGAATCAAAAAAAGCACAAAGACGCCTGCCGCGAGCGCAATGGGCTCGCGCTTGAATTTGCGCCAGAATTCGCCCATCGGGGTTCTGAGCTTGTCGCCTTGGCCTTTTTGACGAGGATCTTTCTGCTGGATAGACATGGTGAAAAGCTCCGGTTACTTGTAGCGGATGGACGGATTGATCCAGCCGTAAAGAACATCGACAATGAGGTTGATGAGAATGAATTCCATCGAGAAGAGGAGAACGCTCGCCTGGATGACGGGATAGTCGCGCATGTCGACCGCATCGACGAGAAGACGTCCCATGCCCGGCCAGTTGAAGACCTTCTCGACGACGATGGAGCCGCCCAAAAGAAACCCGAACTGCAGGCCCATCATCGTGACGACCGGAATGAGGGCGTTTCGAAGCGCGTGCTTCAGCACAATGCCGCTGCCGCTCACGCCCTTGGCGCGGGCCGTCCGAATGTAGTCGTCTGTGAGCACTTCAACGAAGGAGGCTCTGGTGAATCGCGCCATGACGGCCGCAACAGCCGCGCCCAAGGTGATTGAAGGAAGAATGTAGTGCTTCCACGTCGCCGCGCCCACTGTCGGGAGCCAACCGAGTTCGACTGAGAAGACCTCCATCAAGAGGATGCCCAATGCGAAGGCTGGAAATGAAATGCCGGAAACGGCGATCGTCATGAAGACGCGGTCCGGCCACTTGTTGCGGAAAACCGCGGAAATGACGCCCGCGAAAAGTCCGAAGACGACCGACCAGCCCATGGCGGCGATCGTGAGAAAGAGCGTCGGGCAGAAGCGTTCGGCAATTTCGGCGATCACCGGGCGCTGCGTGCGGATGGAATTGCCGAAGTCGCCTTGTACGGCATTGACGACAAACGTGACGAACTGTTCGGGAATCGAACGGTCGAGACCGAGTTGGTGGCGGATCATGTTGACCGTCGCCTCATCGGCCTCGGGACCAGCCGCGAGACGCGCCGGGTCGCCCGGGAGCATGTGAATGAAGAAGAAGACCACGACCGTCACGAGAAGGATTGTCGGAATCATCCCGAGAAGGCGCTTGAGAAAGTATCTAAGCATGGTGTGTCAACCGAAAGTTTCTTGAATCCGTTGGAGTATCCTGAATCCGCAGCGCGTCAAAGCGCCGCGCCGTAGCCGTCGATCGAACCCACGCGGTGAACTGCAACGAGGTGCTCGGGTTCGACCTCAACAAGCGAATCGATCTGCGGATCGTCTCCGACCGCTCTCACCGGGCTCGGCAACTCTGCAAGATTGAGAAGTTTCAGGAGATTGCGGTTCTTCGGGTCAGGAATCGGAACGGCCGAGAGCAGCTTTTTCGTATAGGGATGCAACGGATTTTCGAAAACTGCCTGACGGGTGCCCATTTCGACGATCTGCCCAAGGTACATCACGGCCACGCGGTGGCTGATGCGCTCGACGACGCCCATATCGTGCGAAATGAAGACGTAGGAGAGTCCCATGTCAGCCTGAAGCGCCATCATGAGGTTGATTACCTGCGCGCGGATCGAGACGTCGAGCGCAGCCACGCATTCGTCGGCGACGATGACCTGCGGCTTCAAGGCCAAGGCGCGCGCGATGCAGATGCGCTGGCGTTGCCCGCCCGAGAACTCGTGCGGATAGCGGTTGCCCATGTCGGGCGAAAGTCCGACGCGCTTCAGAAGCATTGCGACGCGATCGTAGATTTCGTTCTGCGGGCAGACCTTGTGAATGAGGAGCGGTTCTGCGATCGCAAAGCCTACGGTGTGATGCGGATCCAGAGACGCGTACGGATCCTGGAAGATCATCTGGAGACTTCGGCGGGCAGCCTGCATCTCGTGAGCCTTCATGTGAACGAGGCTTTTTCCTTGGAATTCGATGTCGCCCGAATCGATCGACATGAGGCGCAGGAGCGCGCGGCCGGTCGTCGACTTGCCGCATCCCGATTCGCCAACGATCGAAAGCGTTTCCCCGGCCTTGAGGTCGAAGCTGACGCGGTCGCAGGCGCGAACGACATGCGTGGTGCGCCCGAAAAAGGTTGCGCGCACGGGGAAGGTTTTGACGATGTCCTTTACCCTGAGAATCGTATCGCCCGGCTTGATGAGATTTTTTTCGGGCGGATCAACGGCTTCGCCAGTGACGGGGTCGATGAGCGAGAAATAGGCCGGCTCGGTCGTATTCCTCATCGAACCCAGGCGCGGCACGGCCGAGAGAAGCGCCTTCGTGTACGGATGCTGCGGATTCTCAAAGAGTTCTTCGGCATCGTTCGTCTCGACGATCTTCCCGTAGCGCATGACGGCTACGCGGTCGGCAATCTGCGCCACGACGCCCATGTCGTGCGTGATGAAGAGAACGGCCATGCCGATCTTCTTCTGCAGAGTCTTGATGAGCGCAAGAATCTGCGCCTGAACCGTGACGTCAAGCGCGGTCGTAGGTTCGTCGGCAATGAGAAGCTGGGGCTTGCACGCGAGCGCCATGGCAATCATCACGCGCTGGCGCATGCCGCCCGAGAGC
>CAZUXQ010000100.1:0-6319 GCA_964624425.1 uncultured Sutterella sp. | reverse complement strand
TTGGAAAGTCGTTTAGACAGAAGGCTTCAGGGACCGGCATTGCCGCCTTCGACATTGACCAACCTGCAAATCGTCTTCAGACCTGCTGCCGCGCCCTTGCAGGCCTTCATGCCGGAACTTCAGACTGCCGCGTACAAGACGGACGGCGCACGCTTGCAGAATGGCTTTCGAAAGAGCCGCTGCCGCGCATTTCAACATGACCGGCTTCGAAAAAGACGACCGGCCGGGTTCACGCTCTCAAGCGGGCGGTTCTGCCTCTGCTGAAGCTCCGGAAGAATTTCGTCGGTCGGCGTTCCTGCGCTTTCGGAGAAGCTCGTCGAGGAATGCATCGAGTTCGGCAGACTGCTGCTTCGGCTTGTTCATGAGCAGTCATGCTGAGCCGCCCTCTGAAATCAAGACGCTCTCGAAATTTGCTTCAGGCTGCAGACAAGACGGAGCGCGCAGGACAAAAAAGCCTTCTGGCGCTCAGAAAACTGTTCGATTGGTTCGACGGCATGAAATAGACGAGAAGCAAGACGGTGAAGTTCCGCTGGTCGAAGCGGCAACGACCACGGAGCAAACTGTTTCTCAAAGCGCTTTTTGATAAGTGCAGATTCGACGGCTTTTGAGGAGCATCAGCCGTCGCCGACTACTTCAACGGCACTTTCGGCTTCTCGCTTGATGTCGGATCGCCTGCCGCCGGACTTGTCGACAGCGATTTGCCGGCAGATTTTTCGGCAGTCTTCCTTGCAGTCTCAGACTGATCGACCTGTTGCGCGGGCTTCTGCGCGCCGGCGCTCGAAGGCGCCGTGCGGCCCGCGGCCGAGCGCTTCCCGACGCCCGGCTTCGGCACGACCGCCGCAATCACCTTGTCGATGCGGCGTCCGTCCATATCGACTACTTCGAAGCGCCAGCCGCTCCATTCGACCGCGTCGCCCTCACACGGCAGACGTCCCATGAGGAGCATCAGCATGCCCGCAAGCGTCTGGTAGCGACCAGGATCTTCTTCGGGCACGTGCTTGATGTCGAGGATGTCCTTGAGTTCGGGAATCGGCAGGAGGCCGTCCAACAGCCACGAGCCGTCCTCGCGGCGGACCGAAAAGCGGTCGTCGAGCTCTTCGGTCATGAATTCGCCCGCAATTGCCTCAAGCACGTCGCGCGGCGTCACCAATCCCTGCACCTCGCCGTATTCGTCGACGACAAGCGAAATCGGGCAGTCCGTGCTGCGGAAGTGCTTGAGGAGCTCCATCCCCGTCAGCGACTCTGGCACGTAGGTGGCAGGCGTCAGATTGTTTCGGAAGTTGGGCTTCCCGTTTTCAAGCATCTGCTGCAGGAGCGTTCTCGTCGTGCAGAAGCCCTTCACGTTATCAAGGCTGCCGTCGCAGACGGGCATGCGCGAGCGCTTCGACGAACGGATCTTTTCGATATTGATCTCGCGGCTGTCCTCAAGGTCGATCCAGCTGATGTCTGCGCGCGGCGTCATGAGAGATGCGACCTGACGGTCGTCTAAACGAAAGATGTTCCGCACCATGTCGCGCTCGGCCGCTTCAATCACTCCCGATTCTTCGCCTTCGTCGATCATCGCGTGAATTTCTTCTTCGGTGACGCCCGCGTCCTGCGCCTTGTCGACGCCGAGCCGCTTCATGATCCAGTGGGTCGATGCGCTCAGGAGCTTCACGAAAGGCGCCGCCACGATCGAAAGCACGTGAATGGGAGGCGCCACGCGGCAGGCAATGCGTTCGGGCGACAGCTGCCCGATGCGCTTGGGCACGAGTTCGCCCAAGACGATCGAAAAGTACGTGATGAGCACCACCACAAGGAAGACCCCCAGACCCTTGGCGGTCGTACGATCCATGCCGAGCGCAGCAAGAAGTTCGGCCATCGGTTCGGCCAAAGCCGATTCGCCCACGATGCCCGACAAAATGCCGATCGACGTGATGCCGACCTGAATGGTCGAAAGCGCCCGCGTCGGATCTTCATTCAATTCTCGCGCCCTCGCTGCGCCGCTCGCGCGGTCTTCTTCGAGAATCTGAAGACGCGCCTTGCGGCTCGCAACGAGCGCGATTTCGCTCATGGCGAAGACGCCGTTGAGCGCAATGAGACAGAGGAGGAGAAGTACATCGAGCCAGCTCGACATTTTTTGCTTTGCCTTTCAACCAACAAAATCATTGTGCGAATTCGCAGGGCATGCGTGCCGGGTTTTCGCTGTTGAGGAGCGCGATGAGGCCTTGAAGCGCCGTCCTCGCCGCAGCCATGCGTACGGTGCTGCGGCTGCCTGGGACGAAGATCGTCCGAGCGCTCGTGACGATCGTGCCGTCGACAAGCTTTTCTCCCCATCCGATGCAGACGGTTCCTACCGGCGTCTTTTCGGAACCGCCTGCGGGACCCGCAACACCCGTAAGAGATACGCTCAGATCCGCGAAGCTCTTCGCGACGGCGCCGCGAGCCATGGCATGAGCAACGGCTTCAGACACGACGCCCTCGCGCTCAATCATGCCTTCTTCGACCTCGAGAAGCTCTGCCTTCGACTTTTCGGCATAGACGATGAAGCCGCGGTCGAACCACTGCGAAGAACCTGCCACTTCCGTGATCGCGGCCGATACGAGGCCGCCCGTGCAGCTTTCGGCCGTCGCGATGCGGCGGTGCTTTTCAAGCGCCAATCCGCCCAGAATTTCGGCGGCCAGCGCGGTCTGTTCTGCCAAGCTCGACATATGGCTGAGGAGTCCTGTTTCTTTTTTGATGATCAGCTGAAAAAAACGCCGGGAAGAACACTTGGAAGCTCGCCCAGGAAGATGATGTGCTGCGCCGCTGCGAGCACAAGCCAGGCATAAAGCGCGGCGACAAGATCGCCGCACATGACGCCAAAGCCGCCGTGAAGCTTTTCGTCCGCTGCGCACCCCGGCCAGAGCTTCAAAATATCGAAGATGCGCAAGGCCGCAAACGCGCCGAACCACCAGAGCCAGCCTTCGGGAATGCCGAGGGCGACGAGCCAGACGGCGACGACTTCGTCGATAACAACGCCGCTGTGATCCTCAACGCCCAAGTCGCGCGCCACGGCGTCGGCCGCCCAAATACCGAGCACGAAAGCAATCGCTGAAATCGCGAGCCATGCCGTCCACGAAAGTCCAAAGACGCTCTGAATGATGCCGTAGACGAAAATCCCCGCAGCAGTGCCCCAAGTGCCCGGAGCAGGCCGCAGGGCGCCTGCGCCGAAAAAAGTCGCGACGACATGCGAAGGACTCGACCACGCAAAGCGCATGGTGAGGCGCACGCGTCTCGAGACGCTCTCGGCGCCGTATTTTCGCTTCAGTTTGTTCAATAGGCTGGACATGATTTCACAGATCGCTGCAGGGCGTCCTTCTGCTTCGGCCGGAAGTCTGAAAAACCAGCATTCGACTTGTCTTTCGCTGGTGCTTCACCAATATTTCACCGGCAAAACTATTCTTCCCTGAAATGGTCGAACCCGCTCTTGTGCATGGCGACTTCGCTTTTGTCGGCCGCACGCACTACGAGCGAGCGGCCCGTCAGTTCGGTCGTGCGCCCGATGCGCGTCACGGGCACCTGCGCGGCGAATGCCGCGCAGAGGATCTTTTCGCGGTTCGCCTCGGGAGCCGTAAAGACGAGCTCATAGTCGTCGCCGCCCGTGAGCGCGGCTTCATGCTGGCGCGGAACCGAGAGCGAACGAAGCGCCGTCGAGACGGGAATGCGCTCCCATTCGATTTCGGCCGATACGCGCGAGCGCTCGAGAATATGCCCCAGATCTGCGAGGAGACCGTCCGAGATGTCCGCGCACGCGGATGCAAGCGGCAGGAGGCTCTGACCCAATTCGATTCTCGGCACCGGCCGATCCATACGCACGAAGAGCGCTTCGGCGGCATCGGGCATCAGCGTCCAATGACCCCAGCGATGCTTGAGCGCAGCGTATGCGTCGCCCACCGTTCCCGACACCCAGATGTCTTCTCCGGGCTTGGCGCCGACGCGCATGAGGCCCATTCCTGCAGGCAGCTCGCCCATAGCCGTAATCGAAATCGTGGGCGGCGCGTGGCGGCCGTTCACATCAGGAGTGCGGGTTGTGTCGCCTCCCAAAAGCGCGCACCCGAAGCGGTTCGCCGCCAGCATGAGGCCGCGCGAGAAATCGGTGAGCCAGCCGTCGTCTCGGAACGGCAGCCCGATCGTCATGAAGAAGGCGCGCGGCGACGCACCTGCGGCGGCAAGGTCGGAGAGGTTGACGGCAAGCGCCTTCCAGCCGATGTCTTCCGGGTCGGCTTCTTTCAAAAAATGCGTGCCCACTGCCGTCATGTCGGCCGTCACCGCCAGCCGCATCGACCCCGCATCGATGATCGCGCAGTCGTCGCCTACGCCCTGACTCTTCCACGCACCGAACGCATCGTACGTGAAGAAGCGCTCGATGATTTGAAATTCACCCGTTTCGCTCATGATCTTCTCCAAACGCCGGCAGGCGCGCCGGCAACACTCAGCTTGGCCCGAGAATGAAAAAGCCGCCTCAAGCCGACGCTCCTTCGCACCGGTCTTCAGCGGCCTGGCGTTGAATACTGAGAACGCACAAGTCGTCCAAGCGGCCTCCCCGCTCCCTATTCCGCGTCCTTCGCGTGATCGGCGGCGTATTCGTCCGTGCGGGTCTTCTGAGCGACATGCACGAGAACGGCGTTCGTGAAGCGGTAGCCGCTGCCGAATTCCTTTGCGAGCTCGATCGCTTCGTTCAGGACGACGCGATAAGGCGTCTGAGGCTTCTTCAAAAGTTCGAACGTCCCGAGAAAGAGAATCGCGCGTTCGACGAGCGATACGCGCTTCAGGTCGCGGTCGACGAATTCGGTTACGAGCGGCTCGACCTCGCTCCGCGCGGCAAGAACGCCTGAAAGGAGTTCGGCGAAGAGCTTGCGGTTGCAGTTCTCGAAGTCTTCAGGCTTGATGCCGCATCCTTCGATTTCGCCGTCTTCGTCGCGAATGAGGCCTGCAATGCGGCTCTCAATGTCTGCGCAGCTCAGCGACGGATCCGCAATCCACTGATAAAGGCCCAGAAGCGCGAAGACGCGCGCGAGATGACGCGGCGTGTGCGGCGCGCGATGCCTGGCCCTTTTGTCGGACTCGGTCATGCTTTAGTCCTCTTCTTCGTTCGTTTCGAAGTCTTCGGCCGCAACGAACTCCTTGGAGAGGTTGGCCATTTCGACGGCGCAGCGAGCGCAATCGCGGCCCTTCATGTCGATTCGTTCTTCGCACTGTTCATCGTTCTCGGTCGTGAGAACGCCGTTGGCAACCGGGATTTCGTAGTCAAGCGAAATGCGCATGATGCCGGCGGCCGATTCGTTCGAAACGATTTCGAAGTGATACGTTTCGCCTCGGATCACGGCGCCCAGAGCAATGAGCGCGTCGTATTCGTCCGTCATTGCGAGCTTCTGCAACGCGTACGGAATTTCGAGGGCGCCCGGAACGGACACCTTCGTCACGTCTTCGTCCATCCCGCCGAGCTTGCGGAGCTCGTCCATGCAGGCCTCGAACTCTCCGCGGCCGGCGTATTCGTTGAAGCGGGCAACAACAATCCCGATTCGGAGATCTGTTCCGTCGAGGGATGTAGGGATCATGTCAACAGCCATTTCTAAGCTCTCCTCTTCGAGTCATGCCGCGCAACACAAGATTAGACGCGCGAAATGCTGAAGCATTTTGATGGTTGAAAAGAATCGCCCTCGACCGCAAGGACGCGCATGCGCTCAAGCGGCCAAGGCAGTTGGTTATTGTACCCGCCATTGTGCGGTGCGACAGCTTGCAGAAGCCGTTTTTATCCGATTGTCCCGAGGATGCGGCCCGATTGTTCCGTCGCATGAAAATCGCGCCGATCTCGAGCCGAACGAACGCATCGCAAGACCTGCTTTTCAGAGACTTGCCTTGAGAACCGCCTCAACATCGCCGCGCGTCATCGTCTTGTAGCCGCCCTTGAGGAGAATCGTGCGGTCGGCGATGATGTCGACAAGTTCGGGCGTTGCTCCGAGTTCGGAGATCGTTGCGGCAAGGCCGATTTCCCGCATCCAGGCTTCCATGGCGGCAAGGCCCGCGAGCGCGGCTTCTTCGTCCGACTTGCCTGCCGGATCAACATCCCAGACATTCACCGCGAAGCGGCGGAACTTCGCCAAGCCGCATGGCATCACCATGCGGTAGTAGGCCGACGACACAGCCGCGAGCGTCATGCCGTGCGTTGCGTTCGTGACGCCTCCCACGGCCTGGCCGATCATGTGCACCATCCAGTCGCCGGACTTGCCGCGCGAGACGAGCGTGTTGAGCGCCCAGGTTGCCGTCCACATGATGTTGCTGCGCGCCTCGTAGTCCT
>CAZUXQ010000099.1:0-6333 GCA_964624425.1 uncultured Sutterella sp. | reverse complement strand
TCGCCCATGCCCGAAATGATGGTCTGGCCGGATTCTTCGTCCGTGCGAACGCGGAAGGACGGGTCTTCCTGAGCCAAGCGGTTCAAAGCAAGAGCCATCTTCTCCTGATCGGCCTTGGTCTTCGGTTCGACAGCCTGGGAAATGACCGGTTCCGGGAATTCCATGCGCTCGAGGATGATCGGAGCGTCGGCGGCGCAGAGCGTGTCGCCCGTCGTCACGGACTTGAGGCCCACGGCAGCGGCGATATCGCCGGATTCCACAAACTTGATTTCCTTGCGTTCGTTGGCGTGCATCTGAAGCAGACGGCCGATGCGTTCCTTGTTGTCCTTCGTGGAGTTGAGAACCGTGTCGCCGGAATTGAGGATGCCGGAATACACGCGAAGGAACGTGAGCTGACCAACATACGGATCCGTCATGATCTTGAAGGCGAGGGCCGAGAACGGAGCCGCATCGTCGGCGGCGCGGTTCACGGGCTTGTCGTCAAGGTCGAAGCCCTCGACCGGCGGAATGTCCGTCGGAGCCGGAAGGAACTGAACCACGGCGTCGAGCATTCGCTGAACGCCCTTGTTCTTGAAGGCCGAACCGCAGAGCATCGGCTGGATTTCGCAGGCGATCGTGCGGGCGCGCAGACCAGCGATGATGTCTTCTTCGGAAAGTTCGCCGTTTTCAAGGTACTTGTTCATCAAGTCTTCATTGGCTTCGGCGGCGCTTTCGACCATCTTTTCGCGCCATTCTTCGGCCGTATCGACGAGATCGGCAGGGATGTCTTCGTACGTGAACTTCATGCCCTGGGTCGCATCGTCCCAAATGATGGCCTTCATCTTGAGAAGGTCGACGACGCCCTTGAAGGTGTCTTCGACGCCGATGGGGACAACGATGGGCACCGGATTGGCCTGCAGGCGCTTCTTCATCTGGTCGTAGACCTTGAAGAAGTTCGCGCCCGTACGATCCATCTTGTTCACGAAGGCAAGGCGGGGCACATGGTACTTGTTGGCCTGACGCCATACCGTTTCAGACTGCGGCTGGACGCCGCCGACGGCGCAGTACACCATGCAGGCGCCGTCCAGCACGCGCATGGAGCGTTCGACTTCAACCGTGAAGTCGACGTGCCCCGGGGTGTCGATGATGTTGAAGCGATACGGCTCCCACTGCATTTCCATGCCGCGCCAGAAGCAGGTGGTTGCTGCGGACGTGATCGTAATGCCGCGTTCCTGTTCCTGTTCCATCCAGTCCATGGTGGCGGCGCCGTCATGAACCTCGCCGATCTTGTGGTTCGCGCCGGTGTAGAACAGTATGCGTTCGGTCGTGGTGGTCTTGCCCGCGTCGATGTGGGCAGAAATGCCGATGTTGCGATAACGCGAAATCGGAGTTTGACGAGCCATTTGAGGTTCCTCTCTAATTCGCCAGCAGAGCGCCTGAGGCGCTCTGCAAAGCATATGAAGCGGTTAGAAGCGGAAGTGCGAAAAAGCCTTGTTGGCTTCAGCCATGCGATGGACTTCATCGCGCTTCTTCATGGCGCCGCCGCGGCCTTCGGCCGCATCAAGGAGCTCGCCGGCAAGACGCTGCGGCATCGACTTCTCCGAACGCTTCTTGGCGGCTTCGCGCAGCCAGCGCATGGCAAGAGCCATGCGGCGGACGGGACGAACTTCGACCGGCACCTGATAGTTGGCACCACCGACGCGGCGGGACTTGACTTCCACCAGCGGACGGACGTTGTTGAGGGCAGTGGTGAACACCTCCAGAGCGTTCTTGCCGGTCTTTTCTTCGATCTGCGTCAAGGCTCCGTAGACGATGCGTTCAGCAACCGCCTTCTTGCCGTCAAGCATGATCACGTTGACAAATTTGGCAATTTCGACGCTGCCGAACTTCGGATCCGGCAGAATTTCGCGCTTAGGTACTTCGCGACGACGGGGCATTTGAATTCCTCTTTCGTAATCTTCAGCCGGCGCCTGGACAAGACTTTTCAGCGTCAGGCGCCAATTTTTCAAAATGCGGTTGATGAACCGCGACTTACTCGGCTTGAAGCATCAAGCTCCAGCCGTTCTCCTGCGGCGGTCGGCCGCGAAGCATCAGGCCTTCGGGCGCTTGGCGCCGTATTTGGAGCGCGCCTGCTTGCGGTCCTTGACGCCCTGAGTATCGAGGGAGCCGCGAACAATGTGATAGCGCACGCCCGGCAAGTCCTTTACGCGGCCGCCGCGGATGAGAACAACAGAGTGTTCCTGCAGATTGTGGCCTTCGCCGCCAATGTACGAAATGACTTCGAAGCCGTTGGTAAGGCGAACCTTGGCGACTTTGCGGAGAGCCGAGTTCGGCTTCTTCGGGGTCGTCGTGTACACGCGCGTGCAGACGCCGCGCTTCTGCGGGCAGTTCTTCAGCGCAGGGCTCTTGCTCTTTTCGCGAGTGAGCTCGCGCGGCTTGCGAACAAGCTGGTTGATGGTAGGCATATCGTCCGTCTAAAGAAAAACGCTTCTCCGACATGGAAAAGCTTCAGTGTTGAAATCTTTTCAGCCGTCTATTCTCCCCGAAGAGGCCCGAGGCAGTAGCAAAGAGCCGAATTGAGGGAACAATTGGCCATGAAAGCAGGTGATTTTCGTCCAAAGAATCGGTCACTGTCAAGCGCGGCTGCTTGATTTGTTGAAGAATTTTCAAAAATAGGGCCGGCACCTGAATGCCGGCCCCAGCCTTTCGGCTTCATCGGGGGCGCTCCGGCACCCCGAGTCAAGCCGCCTACTCGGCGGCCTTCGAATCGTCTCCCGAGGCCGTGGCGGCTGCGGCCTCCTGCGCCTTGCGGGCGATTTCTTCTTCGACCGACTTGCCCTGATGATCAAAGAAAGCAAACGGATCGGAGAGCGGCTTCTTGAAGTCTGCCTCGTCGAGAGCTTCTGCTTCGGACTCGGCGTCCGGCATGCCCGGCTCGAGGAACGACTGCGTTTCGCGCTCGAGGCGTTCTGCAAGCTTTCGCGCTTTGTGGGCCTGATGATAGGCCAGACCCGTGCCCGCGGGAATCAAGCGGCCGACGATGACGTTTTCCTTCAAGCCTCGAAGTTCGTCGCGCTTGCCCATGATGGCTGCTTCCGTCAGCACGCGGGTCGTTTCCTGGAAGGACGCCGCAGAGATGAAGCTGTCCGTCGAAAGCGAAGCCTTCGTAATGCCGAGAAGCAGGTTTTCGTACTGCGCCGGGCGCTTGCCGAGCTCAATGACTCGATCGTTTTCGTCAAGCATTTCGGAGCGTTCGACCTGTTCGCCCTGGATGAAGCGAGTATCGCCCGGATCCGTGATCTGGACGCGGCGCAGCATCTGACGAACAATCACTTCGATGTGCTTGTCGTTGATCTTTACGCCCTGCAGACGATAGACGTCCTGCACCTCGTCGACGATGTAGCGAGCAAGCTCTTCGATGCCGAGCAGACGAAGGATGTCGTGAGGATCCACCGGACCGTCGACGATTTCTTCGCCCTTCTGAACAACCTGACCGTCGTGGACGAGAACCGTCTTGTCCTTGCTGATCAAGGTTTCATGCGCATTGCCTTCGCTGTCCGTGATGATCAGCCGCTGCTTGCCCTTCGTTTCCTTGCCGAACGTGACCGTGCCCGTAACCTCAGCGAGCATGCCGGCATCCTTCGGACTGCGGGCTTCGAAGAGTTCGGCGACTCGGGGCAGACCGCCCGTAATGTCGCGCGTCTTCTGCGATTCGGTCGGGATGCGGGCGAGCACTTCGCCTTCGCCGATCTCCTGACCGTCGCGGACAACCACGAAGGCGCCCACCGGCAGCTGAATCGTCACGGCGTGGTCCGTGCCCGGAATCTTCACTTCATTGCCGTCGGCGTCGATAAGATGAACCAGCGGACGAAGGATGCCGCCCGCCGGCTTGCCGCCCTTGGCTGCCGCCTTCTTCGGATCGATAACGACGAGGCTCGACAAGCCGGTGACTTCGTCGACCTGATTCATCACCGTGACGTTGTCGATCACGTTTTCGAACTGGATGCGGCCGGCGTATTCCGAAATAATCGGACGAGTCATCGGATCCCAATTGGCGAGCAGCTGACCGGCCTTGACTTCCTGATCCGGCTTGACCTGAAGAATCGCGCCGTACGGCACCTTGTGGCGTTCGCGTTCGCGGCCGTGGTCAACGATCACGACCTCGCCGGAGCGAGAAATCACGACCAATTCGCCCTTCTGCGACTTCACGAAGCGCATGGCGGGAGAGTAGGTCGCCGTGCCGGCGGCCTTCGCTTCGACGCTCGACGCAACGGCAGCGCGAGAAGCGGCGCCGCCGATATGGAACGTGCGCATCGTAAGCTGCGTGCCCGGCTCGCCGATTGACTGCGCGGCGATGACGCCGACGGATTCTCCCGCGTTGACGAGCGAGCCGCGGCCGAGATCGCGGCCGTAGCACTTGGCGCAGAGGCCGTAGCGCGTCTCGCAGGTAAGCGGCGTGCGGACCTTGACCATGTCGATGCCGAGTTCGTCGATGAGGTCGCAAAGATCTTCATCGATAAGCGCGCCGGCTTCGATCACGACCTTGTTCGTATCCGGGTTGACGACTTCGACGGCGGTCACCCGGCCGAGGATTCGGTCGCGCAGCGTCTGGATGACTTCGCCGCCCTCGACGAGCGGACGCATTTCAACGCCGTTGGCTGTGCGGCAGTCGTCTTCCACGACCACAAGGTCCTGCGTCACGTCGACGAGACGGCGAGTCAGGTAGCCGGAGTTCGCGGTCTTCAATGCCGTGTCGGCCAAGCCCTTGCGGGCGCCGTGCGTCGAAATGAAGTACTGCAGAACGTTCAGGCCTTCGCGGAAGTTCGCGGTAATCGGCGTTTCAATAATGGAGCCGTCCGGCTTGGCCATCAGGCCGCGCATGCCTGCGAGCTGGCGAATCTGAGCCGCCGAACCGCGGGCGCCGGAGTCGGCCATCATGTACACGCTGTTGAAGGATTCCTGACGAACCTTCTTGCCGTGACGGTTGATGGTCGGTTCAGTCGAAAGTTCCTGCATCATCACCTTGCCGACCTGGTCGGAGGTGCGGCCCCAGATGTCGACCACCTTGTTGTAGCGTTCGCCCTGCGTCACGAGACCGGACGTGTACTGCGCTTCGATTTCCTTGACTTCCTGTTCGGCGGCGCGGATCAAGGCTTCCTTCTGCGCCGGCACCTTCATGTCGCCCACGCAGATCGAAATGCCGGCGCGCGTCGACAGACGATAGCCGTTGTCCTTCAGCTTGTCGGCGAAGATGACCGTAGCGCGCAGGCCGCACTTGCGGAAGCAGAGGTTGATCAGCTTGGCGATCTCCTTCTTCTTGAGGGTGATGTTGAGCTCCCTAAAGCTCATGCCCTTCGGAAGGATTTCAGACAAGAGCGCGCGGCCGACCGTCGTTTCGTAGCGGACGATCTTCGGCGCGGCTTCGCCGGTTTCCTTGTTGAGATCGTATTCCCTTATGCGGACCGTGCAGCGCGTCTGAAGCTCGACGACGCCGCTGTCCCAAGCACGCTGAACTTCGGCGACATCCGCAAAGAACATGCCTTCGCCCTTGCCGTTGATCTTTTCGCGCGTTGCGTAGTAAAGACCAAGCACCATGTCCTGCGACGGCACGATCGACGGATCGCCGTTTGCCGGGAAGAGCACGTTGTTGGAAGCCATCATGAGGCTGCGGGCCTCAAGCTGGGCTTCAAGCGAAAGCGGAACGTGGACGGCCATCTGGTCGCCGTCGAAGTCGGCATTGAAGGCCGCGCAAACGAGCGGATGCAGCTGAATGGCCTTGCCTTCGATCAGCTTCGGCTCAAACGCCTGAATGCCGAGACGGTGCAGAGTGGGCGCGCGGTTGAGCATCACGGGATGTTCGAAAATGACTTCCTCCAGGATGTCCCAAACGACGGCCTCCTGGTTTTCAACCATCTTCTTGGCGGCCTTCGGCGTCTGCGCGAGGCCGCGCTGAACGAGCTTATTGAAGATGAAGGGCTTGAAGAGCTCAAGCGCCATCAGCTTCGGCAGGCCGCACTGATGCAGGCGAAGTTCCGGCCCCACCGTAATGACGGAGCGGCCCGAGTAGTCAACGCGCTTGCCCAAAAGATTTTGACGGAAGCGGCCGCTCTTTCCCTTGATCATGTCGGCAAGCGACTTGAGAGGCCGCTTGTTGGCGCCCGTCATGGCCTTGCCGCGGCGACCGTTGTCGAGGAGCGAATCCACGGCTTCCTGCAGCATGCGCTTTTCGTTGCGCACGATGATGTCCGGCGCCTTGATTTCAAGAAGGCGCTTGAGACGGTTGTTGCGGTTGATGACGCGGCGATAGAGGTCGTTGAGGTCGGAGGTCGCGAAGCGGCCGCCGTCAAGGGCGAC
>CAZUXQ010000098.1:0-6376 GCA_964624425.1 uncultured Sutterella sp. | reverse complement strand
CGGATTAAAGAGCGCGTCGGCAATCGCCAGGGGTTCGGCGAGCATCGGCTGAGCGGCGCGCGCGTAGTCGGTCGAAAGACGGCTTTCGGAGCCGAGCGGCGCGCGCAGCGCACCTTTGGTCGAGAGCATGAGAAAGCCCATGCTTCGCTCGAGGTCGAAGCCGTTTCTGGCCGAGAGCGCTTGAAGGCGCCTCGCCGCCTCCAAGCTCATCTCGCGGCAGCGTGCTTTTGCGGCTTCGACGCGCTCGGGGACGGACTCCCTGATGAGCGAAGCGACGAAGCCCGAATAGCGCAGCGCGTCTTTGGCTGCATAGCGGATCCCGGAATTCGAGGAGACGCGGCGCTTGAGCCGTTCGGGAAAAGCTGCGGCGCTCACGGCCGTCTGCGGAGCTTCTTCGCCTGACGTCGCGATGACGCTGAAGGACGCGCCTCTGCAGGGGGCGGCGCGAGATTCCAGAATGGTGACTCGATGGCCGCGCGCCGCAAGGAAGTAGGAAGCACAAAGACCGGAAAGACCGGCGCCGACGACGATGACGTGCATGAACGAGCTGGGGCTGATGAATTGGGTTTCGGCGCAGGGATCTTCCCTTGGAGAAGGGACCGTTCGCCGCGGCTCGTGATTTTAGCGGCTTCGGGGAGGCAGTGCAGGCTTGCGGAGCTTCGCGGATGCGTTCGCCGCACCAGCCGCGCACGCATTGATGCATTCCGCGCTAGAGTATCGGGCTTCGGGCGAAGCGAACTTCGCTCCAACGAAAAGAATGCAAAGGCAGACATGCAGAACTCTCTCGAAAGCATTTATCCGCTCGCGGCCGTTCCTGTTCCTGCTGCGGACAGAGACAATGATCCGCTCGAAGAAAAGACCGTTTCGACGTCGGTTCTTCTCGACGGGAACTTCGTCAAGGTGAAGCGCGACGAAGTAGCGCTTCCCGACGGAAGCGGCTCCTTCCGCGTCTATCTCATGCATCCCGGTGCGGCCGGCATGGTGGCGCTTTACGAGGACGGCACCATCCTGCTTGAGCGTCAGTGGCGCCATTCTCTCAAAAAGAGCTTCTGGGAAATTCCTGCCGGGAAGCTCGACGCCGACGAGAGCGAACTCGAATGCGCGAAGCGCGAGCTCGTCGAAGAGTGCGGCGTGCGCGCGAAGCGCTGGACTAAGCTCGGCACGATGAACAACGCGATAGGCTACAGCGCGGAACGCATCGTGGTGTTTCTCGCCGAAGATCTAGAAGAAGGCGCGCAGGCACTCGATCCGGGCGAATTTCTCGAAGTCTGGCGCGTGCCCGCTGCCGAGGCGCTCGCCATGGCTCGCGACGGCCGCATTACGGACGTCAAGACGATTGCCGCGCTCTTTTGGCTCGAAGCGCTTTTGAGAGGCCGCAGAAGCGGACGCTGCGGGAGCTGAATGATCTTCATTCAGCCGCGAGGCTGCCGGCCGGCGGACATTGCTTCGATTCGCGCTTGCTGCTTTGTCCGTCGGCGGGTGCGGCTCTGGGCCGAGTCGTCAGAGAAGGATGCATTCTGGCGGAAGGCCGGCCGGTCCGCACGCATGCGGCGCTTCTTCAGCGAGGCTTCTGCCGATTCGTTCTTTCCTGCGGGGAATTTTCTGTTCTTTCCGCCGCTTCAGCCGATCGGGAGAAAAAGCCGCATTTCCGGGAAGCGCATCGAAAAGGTCGATCCTTTGCCGGGCGTCGACTCGATGACGAGCGTGCCGCCGTTGCGCCGAAGCGTGTGCTTGACGATGGCAAGCCCGAGGCCGGTGCCGCCCGTCGCGCGGGAGCGTCCTTTGTCGACGCGGTAGAAGCGTTCGGTGAGGCGCGGGATGTGCTTCGCCTCAATGCCGATGCCGGTGTCCTTGACGCTGAAGACGGCGTCCGTGCCGTCGCGCTTCCAGCTTACGGTAATGGCGCCGCCTTCGGGCGTGTAGCGAACGGCGTTCGAGACGAGATTCATCGCGGCGCTGCGAATTTCGGCAGGATCGCCGATGAGCGAAATGTCTTCGGCATAGGAATGAAAGGCGTGCCGGCCGCCCGAAAGCGTTTCGCCTTCGCGCACAACGTCTTCGAGCAGCTTCGGCATCGCGATTACGACGGACTCTTTGTCGCGGGCGTCGTCGGCATTTTCAAGTCCTGAGAGCGTGAGAAGATCTTCGAGAAGCTGCCGCATGCGGCGAGTCTGCTCGACCATGAGCGCGCGATGGCGCGATAGGAGCTCCTCGGGAAGTCCCGGCGTTTCCACTTCCGTTTCCAGAAAGCCGCTGATGACGGTCAGCGGCGTGCGCAGCTCGTGCGAGACATTTGCGACGAAGTCGCGCCGCATGTCGTCCATGCGGCGGCGCTCCGTGATGTCGTGCGTCACGATGAAGGTGTGGCGGCTGTCCGGCGCGACGGCTGCGACTTCGAGCATGCGGTCGCCCGTGGCGGCCTTGCGGATGCAGGGCGCATCGAATTGTTGGGCGGACAGCCAGCTTTCAAATGCCTCGTCCTTTGCAAAATTGAGGAAGCTGCGGCCGAGATCGGCCGAACCGACGCCGAGATGCCGCATTGCCTGACGGTTGAACCAATCGATTCTCCAGCCTTCGCCGAGGATGACGACGCCTTCAGGGAGAAGCGCGAGCGTCTGGCGGTAGCGCAGGTCGCGGTCGCGGATGCGCTTGGCTTTTTTCGAATCTTCTTGAAGAAGGTCGATGAAGAGAAAGGCCGTAACGGCAAAGAGCGCGACGGCGCCGACGCCGCCCGCAACAAGCGCGGCGTCGGCGTCCCAAATGAGGCGCACCGTCAGAACGGCGGCCAGAAGGAGAAGAAAGGCCGCCGCGATGAATCGCCCGCGGCGCCGGATGTCCGCAAGGCGTTCGTCTGCGTTTCCGCTCGAAGCCGCCGGCCAGCCGGTCGCTGCGTTCTGAAGCGCTTCAGACGCGGGCGGCGGATCCCAGTCGCCCGCACCCGGAATGCCGTCCGGCCGGCCGTCTTTCTCCGTCATGTCGATTCACCTTTCTCTGTTGGGCTATGCCTCCCTTCGGCGCGGCAGCGGTATCCGACGCCGCGAACCGTTTCGATCAGGCTTTCGGCTGCCGTGCCGGCAAGCGCCTTGCGAAGCCGCAGCATGTGCACGTCGACGGTTCTCTCGTCGACAAAAGCGCTCTGCCATACGGCTTCAAGGAGGGTTTCGCGCGAGAATACGCGTCCGGGCTTCGAAGCGAAAAGATGGAGAAGCTTGAATTCCTTTGCGGAAAGCTTCAGCGGAACGCCCTCGACGGATGCTTCGAAGCGCGCTTCGTTCATGACGAGCGGCCCGCACGCGACGATCGCCTCGTCATCGTCCTTTTCGGGATTGTCTGCAGGATTCGAACGGCCGGCTTCCGCATGCGATCGGCGGCGCAGCGCGGCGCGGATCCTCGCCGTCAGTTCGCGCGGCAGAAAAGGCTTCACTATGTAGTCGTCTGCGCCCGCGTCGAGGCCTTTGACGCGGTCCATTTCGTCGCCGCACGCTGTGAGCAGGATGACCGGAATGAGCGCCGCCGGATCGGATGCGTTCGACTTGACTTCCTTGAGCCAGGAGAGGCCCGAGCGGTCGGGAAGCATGCAGTCGAGAAGAATCAGATCCGGGAGTTCTTTGGCGAGCGCCGTCTTGGCTTCCGAGACGCTTCCCGCGCGGAGCGTCCTGTAGCCGTCCGTTTCGAGAACGAAGGCGACGAGTTCGCGGATTGCGGTTTCGTCTTCGACGATGAGAATGGAGGTCGATGCCGAGAGCGCCATGGAAGAAACCTCGAGATGGATGCTCAAAATGATGCTTTCATTCTAGTGGTTCGTGGCGCAGATCAACGCCCTCCGCGATGAAGACGACTGCCTCGCCGACGTTCTGCATGTGCGCGCTCACGCGCTCGAGCGCTTTGGCTATGCGAATGAGATTGACGCCGCTCACGGGTTCGAGCGCGCCGGCCTCCATGGCCGCCAGAACGTCGACGATCGCTTGGTGAACGAGTTCGCGCACGATCGGACGCAGGCCGATCGCGTCGCGCGCGGCGTCCGCATCCGACTCGCGCAGCGCGCGCTGCATGCTTTCGCACTGCGTGAGGAGCGCCGCGTGAGTCTTCATTAATTCGACCCAAATGGGTTCGGCCGCCTCAGCCAAGGCGCCGCGCTGATGGCGCACGCCCTTGGCGGAGCTTCTCAGCTCGTCGCCCGCTCGCTCGAGATCGATGGAGATGCGAAGCGCCCCGACGAGAAGGCGCAGGTCGCCCGCGACGGGCTGCCTGCGCGAGAGGAGGAATTCAGCGAAGCCGTCCAATTCGATTTCCCAGCCGTTGATGAGCGCGTCGTCTTCGACGATGCGGTCGACGGCAGATTGATCGAGCGTTGCGAGCATGCAGCCCGCAGCGCGAAGCTGATTTTCGAACGTGCGGGCCATTTCAAGCGTCTGCGACTTGAGCTGATCGAGCTCTTCGTCGAAGCGCTTGACGATGTGAGGATGAATGTCGGTCATGTGCGTTTCTCTTCGAAAAAGTTTTTTCCGCATCAGCCGAAGCGGCCGGTGATGTAGTCCTCGGTCGCCTTTTTCTGCGGCGCATTGAAAAGCCGGCGCGTCGGGCCGAATTCAACCAGCTCGCCCAAATACATGAAGGCCGTGTAGTCGGAAATGCGCGCAGCCTGCTGCATGCTGTGCGTGACGATCACGACCGTGTAGTCCTTTTTGAGTTCGTCGATCAGGTCTTCAATGCGTGCGGTAGATATCGGATCAAGGGCCGAGCAGGGCTCGTCGAGCAAAAGCACTTCGGGCTTCACGGCGATCCCGCGCGCGATGCAGAGGCGCTGCTGCTGGCCGCCCGAGAGCGAGGTGCCGAGCTGCGAAAGCTTGTTTTCGACGTCGTCCCAGAGAGCGGCCTTTCTGAGCGCCCATTCGACGCGGTCGGAAAGTTCGGCCTTCGCGAGCTTTTCGCGAAGGCGCACGCCGTAGGCGACATTTTCGTAAATCGACATCGGGAAGGGCGTAGGCCGCTGAAAGACCATGCCGACGCGGGCGCGCAGGCTCGTCACGTCCGTCGTTTTGGCGAGGACGTCGAGCGCAGCGCCGCTCCCGGCGTCCGAAAGGTGAATCGAGCCTTCGGCGCGCTGCTCGGGGTATAGGTCCTGCATTCGGTTGAGCGATCGCAGAAGCGTCGATTTTCCGCAGCCCGAGGGACCGATGAAGGCCGTGACGCAACCCTCCGGAATCGAGAGCGAAATGTTTTTGAGGGCATGGAAGGATCCGTAGTAGACGTTGAGGCCTTCAATTGCAATCTTTGCGCGCGGCATGACTGCAAGGTCGCGGCGGGCGGCGTGTTCGGGAAGAATGATGCTCATGGTCGGCGTCGGATGAAAAGGAGTGTGCAGGGCATTCCGTTCGTCTGAATTCTTGCGTTCGGCAGGCGTCAGCGGCTTCTGCGCCGCTCGCGGATGATGATCGCCGCGGCGCTCATGGCAAGCACGAGAACGAGAAGAACGAGCGCGGTGCCGTATTGGAGCGGACGCGTCGCTTCGATGTTGGTGCCCGAGGTGGCAAGCACGTAGATGTGGTACGGAAGCGCCATGACGGGGTCGAAGGGCGAGATGCCTTCCTTGGGCGTAAAGAAGACGCTTCCCGTGTACATGATCGCGGCGGTTTCGCCTGCGGCGCGCGCGAGCGACAGGATGGCTCCCGTGAGAATGCCGGGGAGCGCGTTGGGAAGCACTACCTTGAGGATCGTCTCCTTCTTGGAGGCGCCCAAGGCGAGGCTTGCCTCGCGCCAGTCCTGCGGCACCTGCATGAGGGCGGCTTCCGTTGTGTTGATGATGATCGGCAGGCTCAATACGGCCAGGGTGAGAATGCCCGCCGCAAGGCTCACGCCGAGTCCGCAGAAGACGACGAAGAAGGTAAGTCCGAAAAGCCCGAAGACGATCGACGGGACGCCCGCGAGGTTGGCAGTCGACAGCCGCATGAGGGTCGTCCAGATCGAAGGCCTCGCAAATTCGTTGAGGTAGACGGCGCTTGCGACGCCCAGGGGAAGCGCAATGACGAGCGCGCCTGCGGCGAGCCAGAAGGTCCCGACGATGCAGGGCCAGATGCCGCCCTTCGTCATGAGGTCTTTCGGGGGTTCGGTGAAGAATTCCCACGTGAGTGCGGGCCATGCGCTGCACGCAACGGCGGCGAGAATCGCGAGAAGCGCCGCGATGTTGACGAAGACCGCGGCGCGCAGAAGCGTCATGCCGCAGCGTTCGAGGAAAATTCTCAAGGCGGTCGGCTTCATTTCTTGAGTCCCATGCGGCGCGCGGCGTGCCACGCGAGGAAGTTGAAGACGAAGGTGGCGAAGAAGAGCACGAGCCCCGTGCCGTAAAGCGCGTGGTAGTGCGAGTCGCCCACCGCGG
>CAZUXQ010000097.1:6204-6411 GCA_964624425.1 uncultured Sutterella sp. | reverse complement strand
TTGCGAGGCTCTCGATAAGCTTTTCTACAAGAAGGAAGACGCTCGGCACCATAAGCGCCTCAACTTTTTTTCGTCGAGGGAAACATGATGAAGAAACTCCTCACCGCTCGATGCTCGCGTTGTTGATGCTTGGAGAGTCTGCAATGAGTCAAACAATCGAAATGAAAATTAAGGATTCGGTCTGCTCGGTCGAACTTCACAAGAACA
>CAZUXQ010000097.1:0-6194 GCA_964624425.1 uncultured Sutterella sp. | reverse complement strand
AAGAACAATGCGGCCGCAAACCTTATCGCACGACACGTTTGCCGATGAAGCTGCAATTCGCAGGATGCCGGCGTACAGAACGCATCGCGTACCTGAACCCGAGGCTTGCGATCGGCAGTGCGCCGAAGATGGGCGGCGTCCCGTACTGCATGCCCTAGCTCAATTAGCCGTCTCCCTGCAGTTCTTCTGCACCTCGGAAAGCCTTGTTCCGCTCGGCGCGATGAGTTCGGACTCGAAGAAGCGGAGAATTGGAAGTCGAGCTGCGGCTATCGGCGGCTGAACAACCACTCACCAGGCTCAACCCTCGTTTCCGATCACGACAACCAAACATGCAAAAGGAATTCGGATGAACCGCAGATCTTTCTTGAAGACCTCCTCCTCGCTTCTCGCAGCAGGCGCCATTTGGGCGTCGACTCCCGTACTTGCCGCCAACGACAAAAAGGCAATCGTAATCTACTACTCGCGCACGGGCACCGTCGAAGTTCTGGCAAAGATGATCGCCGAGAAAACCGGCGCAGAGATGTGCCGACTCGACGTAAAGGAAAAGTACGCACCCAACTACAGCGACATGACCGACATTGCCCGCTCGGAAGTTCGCTCGGGTGCTCGCCGCGAACTAGAAACAACGATTCCCGATCTTTCGGGCATCAACGTTGTCTTCCTTGGGACGCCTTATTGGTGGGGAAGCGTCTCGGTACCTATGGCGACCTTCCTGATGGATCATCCTTTGGAAGGAAAGACCGTCTATCCGTTCGTCACGTCGGCGAGTTCCTCGCCCGATGGCGCTTTCAACCGTATCCGAGAGCTTTGCCCGAAGGCAACGATGGGCGAGAGCTTCTATTCGCGCGAATCCCATGCGGCATCGGCAAAGGCGGATGTTGAGGCATGGCTTTCAAAAATCGGTTTCTGAGATCAAGAACGTTTGAAGGCTTCCGAATGCGCGCGGCTTTTGCCGTTGATCAGCTTCGGGATGAAATGCGAACTTTCTGAAAGAAAGTCCCGTCGGAGCGCAAGCTTCTGCGGGACTTCAATGTGACTTAGAAAAAGAGAGCAGAACGGCTGAATCAGGGTGAGGCTGCCATTTGACTCAGCCTGATGCCCGAGTTTCCGTTACTGTTAGGAAAAAATCGAAAAGTTTCGTTTGGCCGATAATCCAACCTGAATATTGCAAGAAAACTGCAGTCAGAGGCATAAAAATTCGCGACAGACGACGGATTGCGTTTCTCTCCATCAAAACGACATTCGGCTGCCGGATTTGTGTCGTTTGGCCGAGAACTTGCAAAATCCAGGCCAACTTTCGAGGCGCTGTATATTTGCTTTCCACTTTCGAACGCTTTCCTCATCTTCTCAAACGGAAACGCTCAGAATCTTTTTTTTCGGCGGAAGCGCTTGGACGGCGCTTGGACAGGCAAAGCTCGGCTCTGTCGCTGCCAGCGTCTGTAATTTGACCGCATGTTCAAGATTCTCGCAGCGGCTGATGGGCGGCACTGCGACCTCGAAAAGAAAGCGCAATGATTTTGGACATTGGTTTTCTCCTTTTTTTTAAATTAAATGCGATCTTGCGAATGCTTGCTGTCCTTGAAGGGTAAATTTTGGACGTCGACGCCAAGCTCAAGCGCGAGGAGCGCCTTCTTCGCTGCGCATCCGCCGCCGTAGCCCGTGATGGAGGTGTCTTTTCCGACGACGCGATGACACGGCACAATGATCGAGAATGGGTTCTCGCCTACGGCAATCCCAACCGCACGCGCCGCACCGGGCGAACCGGCGATTTTGGCGAGTTCGCCGTAGGTGGTTGTCTCTCCGTAGGGAATGCGTTCGAGCTCCTTCCAAACGCGCAGCTGGAAGGCGGTGCCGAGAAAGCGAAGCTTCATCGAGGGCTTCTCCCTGCCGCCCTTGAAGTAGTCTTCGAGCCACGCCACGGTCTCGGCAATGACTGGCGTTTTTTCGAGCGTCGTCTCTTCAACGACTTCCGTCTTCAGACAACGTTTGAGCCTTGAGACGATGGCCTCGTGGTGCCGGCCGTCGAGCCAGTCGGCCATGACGAGCTCGCCCTCGAATGCGCCCAAGACAAGCTCGCCGCCGCAGGGCACAGGCCAAACGTATGTCAAAAGCTTCTTTCCCCGAGTTTCGCAGCCGCACTTCAAGATTCGTTCCTCAATTAAGTTCCAGACGAAGAAAGCGCTCGTGAAAAATGACTCTGCGTCTGCTGGGCTGCATTATGAGCTCTATTTGAACCTCTTGCCATGCCGCACAGCCGATCCTTCTAAGCCACTCAGCATGAATTCGAGAATCTCTTCCGGCGTTTTCATCGCGACGCTCTCGCTTGTGAAAGGGAAAGTATAGGAGTTCCGGAAGAACAAACGCATGGACTGAAACGACACGGCTGCGGGCGGCTCAAACGAAAAGAAAAGACTCGCGCAAGCGAAGAGACGAAAGTGCACGCCATGCACTCGGTGCGGCTAAGCGATCAGAAGCGCAATACCTAATTAGACTCTTGCGCTGCACGGATTCAGAAATTATTTGCCGTGTCGGATACGGACCCCGTCTCCTTCCGATAGTGCAGAAAGATGGACGAGGTCCATATGCCGCAAAAAATTGCTTTAGCGAACGCGCTGTTGCCCACCGCGCATTCGTTTACTTCGTCGTTACCTGCGCCTGCTGGTCAGCTGGATACCGATCGCCCGCGATCGGTATCGCGTCGACTTCGGCTTCGAGCGCCTTCCAATCAGTGTCGGACGCCTCGAACTCAGCCGCACGCAGGTTCTCTTCCATATGCGAAATTTTCGTGGTGCCGGGAATCGGCACTATGAAGTCGCCCTTCCAGAGCATCCAGGCAAGCGCCGCCTGCGCGGCCGTCATGCCGTGCGTGCGTCCGAAACGGTTCAGCGCTTCGACGACTCGATAGTTGGCGCGCAGATTCTCGGGCGTGAAGCGCGGGAGCGTTTGACGGTTGTCGTGATTGGGATCGAACTTCGTATACTCGTTGATGTCGCCGCCCAAATAGCCGCGATTGAGCGGACTGTACGGCACGAATCCGATGCCGAGTTCGCGAAGTATCGGGAAGATCGTTTCTTCGGGTCCGCGCCACATCAGGTGGTATTCGCTCTGAACGGCCGTCACGGGACAGACGGCGTGCGCTTTGCGAATCGTTTCGGGACCAACCTCACAAAGGCCGAAATGTTTGACTTTGCCTTCCTTGATGAGGTCGGCGACCGTTCCCGCAACATCTTCGATCGGCACGGCCGGATCCAAACGGTGCTGGTAAAAGAGATCAATCGTTTCGATGCGAAGGCGCTTCAGGCTCTCTTCGCAGACGCGGCGGATCTGTTCGGGACGGCTGTTGAGTTCCCCTGGGAAATAATGCCCGTTCTCGATGCGGTGCCCGAACTTCGTTGCGATCTGAATCTGCCCCTTAAAGGGTTCGAGCGCTTCGCCCGTGAGGCGTTCGTTCGTATGCGGGCCGTATATTTCGGCTGTGTCGAAGAAGTTTACGCCGTGCTCAACGGCCTGGCGAAAGAGTTCGACGAGTGAATCGTGCGGCGGCACGGCTCCGCGATTGTAAGAGGAGCCCATGCAGCCGAACCCCAGGGCCGTAACCTCCATGGCCGCGCTGCCGCTGCCGAGCGTGCGCTTTTTCGTAATGAAAGGAATGTCCATATTGTTTCTTGGAGATGAGATGGACGAAAGGACGGCCGCATTGGTGGTCGAAGCGAACCCGGAAAGCACGGCGGCGGAAGTACCGAGTCCGAGACCGATGAGACGGCGGCGTTGAATCGTAGTTGTCATGGAGATCTCTCTAAAAAAGTTGAAAAAATGCTTCCCGGTTTTCCGACATCTGCTTGCTGCTTCGAGCACCGCAAATTTTGAGCTTGACGCTGCTTTTGAGGTGCGTCAACGCGCTTCAAATCGGAAGGTCTCGTTCGACGAGAGTTCATGGAAAACGCTGAGATCGCTCGTCACCTTCCCCATAGGATAGACGGCCATCGTGAGATTCGGTCTCGACGACTGCGCGTAGAAGATGGCGACCGTGTTGTTGGTCGGACAGTACGTGAGCGTGCCGTCTTCAAAGTTGTACTGACCTTTGCCTTCGGCGCTGATTTCACCGTCAAGAGGTCCGTAAAACTCGCGCCCGCCGAATTCAACCATCTGAACCGTGACGGGCAGCATTTTCGCGAACTGCTTTGCTTCCGGCGAATCGTTTAAGGAAATACGGATCGTTCTGCCGCCAGTCGTGCATGTGATCGTTTGACCTGCCGACACTGCGGCATCGGTTTTCGACTCGAGCAAGTCAACCTTCTCCTTCGCCCAGGCGACCACTGCTTCCTTGGCGTCCGCCGCTTCGGTTCCCCGAACAGCGAAAACATCGTCGAGCACGCGGGCCTTCGGGGCTATTGCCTTAACTTCGTCGACACCGCGCCCAGGTCCGTAGCCGTCGTTCGTATTGAATAGCGCCACAGTCTTGCCGGTCAAATCGTTTTGCATCGCGAAGGATGCGATGGCTCGCGGCAGGTGCATGGCCCAATTGGGATAACCGATGAAGACGATGTCGGCATCGGAAGGCAATGCCGTCGCTTTGATCGCGGGCAGCGCCGAAGCGGCGTATTCGTCGTGATTGACCGATATGGTCTCTTGGAATCCTGCCGGATACGGCCTCATCGTGCGTATCGAAACCGGCGTCGTTCCGAGCGCTTCACCCAAGTAGCGAGCAAGGACGGCCGTTGCGCCTTCGTCTTTGTCTGCGGCCGCAACCGACGCAGACGAAATGCCGTCGACGAGTCGGTCGGCGAGCGGTCCAGCGTTCTCTGCTCTCGAGAAGTAGACGACCGAAGCTTTAACCGTCGAGCCGTCGGCTGCCATAGCGAGTGACGCTCCATAGACGGAAGCGAATGCCGCACAAATCGCAACGGAAGCCGCGAAAGTTCGGCTGAATCGTCGTGCATTCTTCATGATCTTTTCCTCGATTGATGCTATTTGTCAGTTTTCGAGAGAATTCAGCCAAGCATCCGCTTCGCGCTCGAATGCTTCATGGGCCGTACGGGGCAGTGCGAGCGTCCCGCCGATTGCCGCACCGGCAGCAAGCGTCCTCAAGGTGTCAAGCGCATTTGCCCAACCGCCCGTGCCCGTGACGGCAAATGGATAAATCGTTTTTCCCTGCCAGATGCCGACAGGCTGACGCCTGAGGAAGGCCTGTACAGCGGCGGGCATATCGTAGTCCCAATTTGGAAAGCCAAGGTAGATCGCTTGGCATTGCCCGAGATCATAGGCTTCGGTTTCGACATCAAGCGCGGGACCGCTGCCGCCATGCTTCATGCGCCGGTTTTCTTCCTGTACGATCGGAAGGAGCGCGCGGAATGATGACGGATAAGGCGAGCGTACGCGGATCGGCAAAGCCTTCGTGCCGAGACGATCAGCAATGCGAAGCGCCATTCGGCCGACATGACCCGGCGCCTGAAGACTTGCGCCGCTCACGGCGTCAGGATTGGCTGCAGCCGCTTCTTCCACTGTTGCGTGGGTATTCTCCCACCAAGTGAAATAGAGAACGCAGGCATCACCTTCTCGGGCATGACCAGATGCGGCGATTGCCAAGAGAGTCGTCATTGCGGCAGCTTTCAATCGAATCCTCTTTGATTTCGCTTTCATGGCGCTCCTCATCGGCTTTGCTCTTTCTTGGAGATCAGTCTAGGAAGATTCGCTTCAAATCGCAAAGATAAATTTTTAATGCTTGTGAATGCGATTTTTGCATTGATCGAAGCAACGAAAAAAATTGCATCAGGCTATTAAAAGGAAAAGAGGAATGAAACGGATCCTCTGAACAAATAACGGCAAACCGCCCAATTGCAATGATGGATGCCTGCTGTTGATCGTCGAAATATGACGGAATCAAGCTGAATCAGACTGCGGGTTCCTGCCATGAGGCTGCAGCCGGCCGATTATGAAGCGGATCTTTGCCGCAAAGCGCGCAGGACTCGCGCTGAACGAGCGGCCGAGCGTCTCGAGGCGCTTGCGCCCCGGCCGACGCCGGATGAAGCGGCGATCCTGAAATTCAGGCATTTTCCGGAATAGCGCGGCTTCGAAAGAAAGATTCTCGAGATCGTCAATGACCGCTTCCCTAAAAAGTCGCATGCACGGCCGGGGATTTTGAAGCGGCCGGCGGAAAGAAGGGAAGCGCGCGGCATTTCGGCATGAAGATGCAT
>CAZUXQ010000096.1:0-6509 GCA_964624425.1 uncultured Sutterella sp. | reverse complement strand
TTACGCAGCAACGGTATTTTCCGTCGCTGCCATCGCAAACACACTGCCACCACGGGCAGCAACCACAACCCGGCTCGGTTGCCGAATTTGATTGACCGTCAGTTCAACCGCTATTCGATCAATCAGGCTTGGTGCGGAGACAACAACATCCCAACTGACGAGGGCTGGCTATTCATGGCCGGCGTGCTTGATCCGGCCAGCCGCAGCCTGGCCGGCTACAGTTTCGACTCCGCCATGAAGACGTCTCCGGCTGCGGACGCTCTGCGCATGGCTGCCGCCGATGAACGCCCGTCGCCGGGCTTGATTTTTCACAGCGATCAAGGCTCGCAGCACTGCAGTCGTGTTTTTCAGGAATTCCTGCTGCGCCGGGGCATCAGCGGCTCCATGAGCGAGCGCGGGCAATGCCGGGACAACGCTCCGGCCGAATCATTTTGGTCAGCCCTGAAGCGGAAAGCGCTGCCGTTGTCCGGATGCTTCAGCAGCCGAAAGGAGGCGCAGGATGCCGCGATGCGTTGGATATCCCATTGCAATGTCATTCACAGCTGTGGATGCGATCTCCTCATCAATTCAGATTAAGGGCGCAGGCCTTGCAATCCGGGCTTTTTTTCGAGATTCGAAATTCCGCATCCACGTCCCTGTTCCACCCTTTCGCTAAAAGACTGGATGCGTTGTTTCAGATCAAAATTGGGCCGACCAGTTGCCTGATCGGTCCCGTATCCCTCTTCTGTCGGAAACTGCACAGCCGCTCTCAATCCTGTCCCATCAGAGAATGAGAAGGCTGCAGCGCAACCGACTGCAATGAATTCTGTCGTATTTGTTATATTTCGTAAAGTGCAAATATCGCAGATGTAGTTGCAAATACTGCAAATATCGTGAATGACTTCTGAAAGAGGCCGACTTTTTGGATGTAGCGAACGTTATGGAACTCAAATCAAAATCGGTGAAGCTCTTCTGCATGATCGTCGAGACGGGGAGCCTCATGGCGGCTTCCGACAAAATAGGTTTGTCCGCTTCGGCTGCAAGCCGCGTGATTTCAGAACTTGAAGGCCGGCTCGACATCATTCTTTTCGACCGTTCCGGCAAGGCGCTGAGGCTCACGGAAGACGGCAAGGACTTCTACCGCATTGCGATGGAGTCGATGCGTGCCTGGCGCCGCCTTGAAGCGTATTCCCGCGAACGCGACCGCAAGAAGACGCTTCGCATCGCCGTGCTTGCGCGTCACTGCTCGGACGTGATCATTCCTGCGGCGGCTTCAATCATGAAGCGCCACGAGAAGACGCTGCGCGTGACGATGGACGTGCACACGAGCCGCGACATTCATTACTCGATGTATTCGCATCCTTTCGACATCGGGTTCGGCACGCTTCTGAGCACGCATGACGAACTCGAAAAGACGGCGCTTGCGCATCTGCCTTTCTGCCTCGTGGCGAGCCGGGAGCATCCGATTTCGAATCTCGATGCGGTCGGGCCCGAAGACTGCCGTGATGCGGAATTTGTCGTCCTGTCCCGCGATGCGCTCGAGCGGGAACATGCGCGCAGGCTCATGCCTGAAAAGCCGAGAGTCGTGGCGGAGGTATCGTCGACGCAGGTGGCGCTCCGATTCGTGAAGCGCAATGTCGGCGTACACTTCACGGACCGCTTGGCCGCGAAGAGCGTCGCAAACGACTGCCGCCTCATCGATCTCAAGGAGCCTCTCACGATTCCTTTCTACGTATTCTGGCCGAAGGCCGCCGGCTCGATCGACGCGGTCGTCTACGAATGCGCGCGAGAAATTGCTTCGAGCATCAAGACTGCAGGCATCGAACTTGCTCCAGAAGGCGAAGCTTTTCTGCGGCGCGACGCAGATGCCTGACCGCTAAAATCATGAATTCCGGCGCGAACGGCAGAGAGTGCCTGCGCGCCGCAAGAGGCATGGAAAGGAAAGCACATCATGGCAGCGGAGAAGAACTCGCAGGCGACAAAGCGCATCATTCTCGACTGCGATCCGGGCTACGACGACGCGGCGGCAATTCTGCTTGCGGCCGGCAGTCCAGAGATCGAACTTCTCGCCGTAACGACGGTTGCTGGGAATCAGACGCTCGAGAAGGTGACGACGAACGCGCTGCGCATTCTCGCGCTCGCAGACGCCTTCGACGTGCCCGCGGCAGCCGGGGCTGCCCGTCCGCTTCTTCGCCCGCAAGTGGTTGTTTGTCCCGAAATTCACGGCGAAAGCGGACTCGACGGCATAGTGCTTCCGAATGAACCGCTTCCGCCGCTTGATCCGAGACCGGCCGCGCAGCTGATTGTCGACATAATCATGCGCGAGCCGCCTGAAACGGTGACGATCGTGCCGACGGGGCCGCTCACCAACATCGCGATTGCCGCAAGGCTCGAGCCGAGAATCGTCGAGCGGGTCAAGGAAGTCGTCCTCATGGGCGGCGGCTGCAAGATCGGCAATGCGGGTCCGTTCTCTGAGTTCAACATTGAAAACGACCCCGAGGCCGCGAAGATCGTCTTTGAAGAAAATTGGCGAATCGTTATGGTCGGGCTCGACCTCACGCACCAGGCGCGCGCAACCGAAGATGTGCGGAACCGCATTCGCGCCGTGCCGACGAAGGCAGGCAGATTCCTTTGGAAAATGCTCGAAGCTTTCGCCGGTAGCTACAAGCGCATGCGCGGCTTCGATGCGCCGCCGCTGCACGATCCCTGCGCTGTGGCGCACGTGGTCGATCCGACGATTGTGAAGGCCGTCGCAGTGCCGATCCGCATTGAAACCAAGGGCGAATTCACGGCCGGCATGACCGTGACGGATTTTCGCCGCCCTGCGCCCGAAGGTTGCCGGACGTTTGCCGCGCTCGATCTTGACGAAGAGCGTTTCTGGGCGTTGCTCGAAGACGCCGTCGCTCGTCTGGGAGAACGTTGAGGACGGGCTTCCGAGGCGGACGGCGGAGAGCAAAGCGCGGCGAAAAGCGATATGAAAAGGTTTGCAAATTGTTTGGCAGGAAAGCCTGGCCGCATCGCAAAATAATCTTTTGGGAAGCGGGAACAGGTTTAGAAATTGAGCATGCAAATGAATGAGAAGCCTGAGGATGTTCGCACGGCCTCGCCGGAAGGCAAAGCGGAAGCCTGCGAATTCAAATTGTCCGAAGATGCAGTCGCTCGTCTCGACCGTCTGCGCCGGCAAGTGATGGCGATTGACTCATCGTCCGGGATGCATGAAGTGGGCGAAGCTGGTCTCGCCTGCATGATTCATACGGAGAAGGACTTCCAGGGCTACGGCTTTTACGAGCCCTCGGTGAGCTTCATTCTTGCCGGGCGAAAGACCTCTGTAATCGGCAGGCGAGCATTCGATTACGGACGCGGCGCCATGATTCTGACGGGCATGGATGTGCCGAGCGCCTTCTGCGCGACGGATGCCGACGAAGCAAATCCGTTCGTGGCGCTTTCCTTGAAGCTCAATTCGGGCATCATGTCCGAGCTCATCGCGCAGCTCGGCTCAGAGGTGCTTGCACGCTTTTCCGAAGAGGACGAATGCTGCGGCGGCGAATGCATGTGCTGCTTTGCCGTGCCGAAGCCCGACGAAGAACTTCTCGCCGATCTCGAGCGGCTTCTCGACGCTGAAAGCGATCCGCTGCGCGCGAAGCTTTTGGCGCCTCTCATCGTGCGCGAGATTCATCTGAAGCTTCTCCTCGGATCCGCCGGCGGCATGCTTCGCCAGATCTTCACAAACGATTCGGCAACGAACCGCATCGGCCGCGCAGTGACGTGGCTTCGCGAAAACTATGCCGAGCCTTTCAATGCCGACCGCTTGGCCGACATGGTGCATATGGCGCCCTCGACCTTCCACCGCCACTTCAAGGCCGTGACGCAGGTGAGTCCGCTGCAGTATCAAAAGCGCCTGCGCCTTACTGCCGCGCAGCGCATCATGATGGTCGAAGGCGTGGACGCGGCGACAGCAGCCTACCGCGTGGGCTACAAGAGTCCGGCGCAGTTCTCCCGCGATTACGGGCGCTTATTCAATGAGTCGCCCAAGCGCCACATCGGACGCATCAAGTCGAGCGGCTTGCGCATCGAGCTCGACATCGCCGACAATGAGGCGGAAGCGCCGGCGGCATGAATTCAAACTCTCGGCTGAGTGATTTTCAAACAGCCGGCAAAGCGCTTTCGACGGCAGTTCAAAGACCAAGCAGCGCGGGCATATCGCGCTGCTTTCGCGCAATTGCGGGCACGCCCTGGACATTGGCGCCGCGGCGTTTTTCGGCGCGAATATTTTGAAGAACGGCCGCGGGAATATTCAGGGAGTTTTTTCGGCCGGGTTGGGGTGCAGAATTTGGACCTGATGGTTCAAGCATTGCAGGCACTCGCTCAGAAAGCTCCAAGCAGCTGCTTTTGCTTTTCATCATGGTTGGCGGGTTTGTATTGCCGATTGTCGAATGCGGGCGAACAGTGCCGCAGATTTCCGGCCAGCGGTCGACACCCGCAGCTGCCTCCTTGCAGCTGTCGAAGCGTTTGTACCCGATGAGGGCTTCACGCTTGAGCAAACACTGGATTGACTCTCTGGGAGCGTTGTCCCGGCATCGCTCATCGAGCGCCTCATGTCCAGCTGTCCGAGGCAGTTCCGGAACGTTGCAGAGCGGCACCGCGAACGCATGATTGTTTCTGCCGTTGTGCATGGCCGCATTCAGCAGAGCCCTGAGGAGATGCCTAAACTCTAGCGTTGCCGGGACTTCGGCATTCTTTTCCGTTGCGAAATGCCGGCGTTGGTTGTCTGCAATCATGGAAAGATCCCTTTTCAAATAGCAGGGATCCTTTTGATGAGGAAGGAGAAAAGGCCGTTTTTAAGCATCAGTGAAAACGAAAACAGATGCTAAAAACCGTTTCAGGTTGTGTGGATTTAAGCCGTCTGTTTTATGAATCAGCTGATTGGGGGAGTTCGGCATAAAGTGTCTGGCTGGAAAGACATTCGGCGAAAAAGTCGGCCGAGAACCGAAGAGAATCTCAACTGTTTTTCGAGCGTTGCGCGTTCGGCTTCAGACAGCGGAAGCCTTTCGCGGGAAGCGCTTCAGTTCGGCTTCGTTGGGCGTCTTGCGAATGAGAAGAATGAGGCCGATCACGAGCGCCCAGGTGGCGATGATCCAGCCGATAAAGCCCGCGGAAATCTGGTCCATTGAGGCGCTCGAAGCGAAAAGGCCGATTACGAAGTTGGGCAGTCCGGAACCCACATAGGCGGAGAGGTAGAGCGCGGAAATGGCGCCCGCGCGTTCGCAAAGCGCGGCGTCGAGAAGAAGAAGCTTGAGCGAGAGCGAGCAGGTGGAGCCGCTGCCTGCGCCGCAGAAGGCAACCGCCAGAAGAAAGAGCGTCTGGCTTTGGAAGTGCAGTGCGCCGAAGAGCGTGACGCCGCCGATTGCAAAGGCCGAAACGCAAACGGGCAGCATCTTTCCGGCGTCGAAGCGTCCGGACAAAACGCCGAAGGCGGCGTTCGGGACGATGAGGAAGAGATAGGTAAGAGCGGCGAGGAACGCATCGGACTCGCCGAAAACGAGCGTCGCAAAGCGCGCGGAAAAGCCCTGGAAGAAGCTGCCGATGCCCCATGTGCCGATGAAGCCAGCGGAGCTCGCGAAGAAAATGCGGGAGAGGCGCTGCGGCACGGCGATCTTCGGGATCAAAACAACGCTCAGCGCTTCGGTGCCGAAGCGCATGGTTTCTGCAGAGAACCAAACGAGCACCGCGCAGATCGAGAGAAGAATGATCGTCGCGTTGAAGATATGAGCAGGCGTAAAGATATTGTGCTGAATGATGACACCCGCCAGAAGCGTGCCCGCCGAAAGGCCGATGTTGGGGCCGGCTGCAGTGATCGCAGTGCCGAGCCAGCCTTTCTCGGGCGGTGCCGTGTCGACTACCCAGCTCATGGCGGCGCTCGATGCGAAGCCGCAGGAAAGCCCTTGGAAGAACCGCCCTATGTAGATGCCGTCCGCGGACTCAGAAATCGAAAAAAGGAAGCTTGCGAGCGCGCCGAAGAAGAGGGCCATCCACACGGCGGGCTTGCGGCCGAGAAAGTTCGAGAGCCTTGCGAAGAATATGAGCGTGAGCACGCAGCCGCCGAAATAGCTCACGACGGAGAGCGCGATTTGATCCATCGCCAGAGAAAGCGAGTGCGCCCAGACGGCCATCATCGGAATGGGAACCGATGAGGCGACGAAGCAGCTGATGAGGCAGAGTGCAGCAGTAAAGAAGGAGAGTGCGCGGTTCGGAAGATCGTTCTTCGAAGGACGAGCGAGCGGCTTGCGGGCGAAGATGGCGCTCATTTGCGAGACCCGAGGTAGTTGGCATGCATTGTCGTCGGTCGGATCGTCCGTTGCTGCAGGCATCCGGTCGATCTTCAAAAGTCTACGCCTGTTGCGGGAATAGGCAATGCAGGTCAAGTCCGAGAAGGGGCGGGCATGGAGAGCGAGCGCATGCATGGAGGAGCTCTTCAGGGGGGGGGATGATTTTATTGGGGAGCCTGTCTTGACAAGGAGGGAGAAGGAGGA
>CAZUXQ010000095.1:0-6540 GCA_964624425.1 uncultured Sutterella sp. | reverse complement strand
CGGCTTGGCCGCGGGCGGACGCATCGACAACTCCTCTGTTCTGCAGATGGTCCTCTACAACGTCCTCACCAATTTGCCGCCGCTTATGGCTGTGTCTCTCTTCATCGCCGTTCTCATGACGATGATGCGAAGCTGGCAGGACAACGAAATGGTAGTGTGGTTCTCTTCGGGCGGCCAGTCCCTTTTCGCCTGGATTGCTCCAGTACTGCGATTTTCTTTGCCGATCGTTGTCGGGATCGGACTTCTTTCCGTCGTCATTGCGCCGTGGTCGAGAGCCCAGACCGAATTCATCCGCGAACAGTTCAAGCAGCGCGACGAAGTGAACGCCATCGCTCCAGGCCGCTTCATTGAAGCCATGGGCGGCAAGCGTGTTTTCTTCATCGAGTCGGCAGGCGAAAAGAACAACGAAGTCGGCCGCGTGTTCGTTGCCGAAGCTCGTCCGGATCGCGAGTCGACCGTTCTTGCGGCGAGCGGCACCATCGAAATCAACGATGAAGGCGACCGCTATATCGTGCTTCATGACGGCCGCCGCTACGAAACGCAAAATGATTCTGCAGCGACGCGCATCGTCGAATTCGGCGTCTACGGCGTGCGCCTTGACATCAAAATCGACAAGCCGCTGAGCGCTAGCAAGACATCGTCGCAGCCGATCACGACGCTGATGGCGGTGCCTACGCCCAAAAATAAAGCGGAGATTCTTTGGCGCTTCTCCTGGCCGTGGGCGGCCTTCAATCTGGCCCTTCTGGCAATTCCGCTTTCCTGTACGTCTCCGCGTGCGGGGCGAAGCCTCAATCTCGTTTTCGCGGCGCTTATCTTCATCCTTTATTTGAACGGCATTTCCATTTCGGGAACTTGGGTCGAGCAAGAGAAGATTTCGCTTGCCGCAGGCCTTCTGGGCTTGAACGGCACGGTCTTTCTGGCGGCGGCCGTATTGTTCGTGCGCCGCGTCTACATGCTGAGATGGCTCCCGAGCTGGTGTTCGCGCTGGCACATTAAGAAAAAGCTTGCTGATTGCATCCGGCATCGCAAACACGCGCAGGCTGCCGATGAAGATAAGCGAGGCGGGCAGTGATGAAGGTTATTGACCGTCAGTTCCTGAAGGAGATTCTCCTCTCGGCCAGCTTTGTTCTGATGGCGCTCGTTGCTCTCTTCGCGTTCTTCGATCTGGTCAATAAGATGGACGACGTGAGCAGCAAAGAGTATTCGATCGGCACGGCGTTTCTTCTCACGAGTCTCGTGCTTCCCGCGCGCATCTACGAAGTGATGCCGCTCGCGGTGCTTCTCGCGGCCGTCTATACAATGTCGCGCTGGTCCGCGAATTCGGAATTCACTGTTCTTCGCGTGGCCGGCATGTCGCCGTTGCGCCTCGTGCGCGCGCTCGTCATTCCAGGCGTTCTGCTCGCGGCTGTCACCTATGGATTCGGCGAGTATGTTGCGCCTTGGGCGGATCGCTGCTCTGCCGAAATTCGGTCGGGCGACGACTCGACCATTACGGCGCGCGGCTATTCGACGGGTGTTTGGGTGCGGGATCTTACTCAGAATGAAAAGAGCCAGCAGGTCGACCGCTACATCAACGTGAAGAGCCTTTCCGCAAGCAGCATGGGGAAGACGGGAGCCTGGCGCCTCTTCGAATTCGATTTGAACGGCAAGCTTGTCCGCCTTATTCGAGCCGAGTCGGCTACTTTCGAGCCGGGCCGAGGCTGGCATCTTCATGACGCCGTGACGGTGACCTATCCGCAGGTCGACATGCGCACGGCAAATGTCGGCGAAGCCAACATCACGATTTCGCCCGCCACGGAATTCTTCCTTCCTTCCTCGCTCGAACCGGAAATTCTCGGCGTCATGACCGCGAAGACCGAAAACATGTCGATGCGCAGCCTGAGCCGCTATCTTGCGCATTTGGAAAAGACGAGTCAGGAGTCCGAGCGCTACAGGGTTGCCTTCTGGACGAAGGCTTTCTATCCGCTTGCGATCTTCGTGATGCTTGCGCTCTCGATGCCTTTTGCGTACATGAACTCGCGATCAGGCGGCGTAGCGATCAAGATCTTCCTGGGCGTCATGATCGGCATCGCGTTCTACGCGCTCAACAACCTTTTCAGCTACTTGGGCATCGTCAATACCTGGTCGCCGATAGTCGTTTCGATTCTGCCGACATTCGTGATGCTGCTCATTGCCGCGGGCGCCATGTACGCCGTCGAGCGGCGCTGAAAAGAAGAGCAGGCCCAAACGAAGAATAGCCTCCTTCTCGTTTGCGGCGGCCTATGCAGTTGGCTTTCTCAGCCGGGCTTGTGCTCCTCGAGAAACGCCTTGAGCGCACGGCCGGTTTCGGTGGGCGCCATAGCAACGTCCGCAGGAATTCCTTCGGCGACGAGGCGTCCGCCGCCGTTGCCGCCTTCCGGGCCCAAATCGATGATCCAGTCGGCATCGGCGATGACGTCGAGATTGTGTTCGATCACGACAACCGTATTGCCGGCGGCGACGAGACGCTGCAGCACGCGGATGAGTTTTTCGACATCCTGCATGTGCAGGCCGACCGTAGGCTCGTCAAGCACGTAGAGCGTATGCGGACTGCGACCGCGCGCGCCGTCAGGCTTCGCTTTGGAGAGTTCCGTCACGAGCTTGATGCGCTGCGCTTCGCCGCCCGAGAGGGTCGGGCTCGGCTGTCCGAGCGTGAGATATCCAAGACCCACTTCCTTCATAAGGCGCAGAGGATGTGCGATGAGCGGCATTGAGTCGAAGAATTTCACGGCTTCGTCCACTTCTAGCTGAAGCACTTCGCCGATCGTTTTGCCTTTCCAGGTGACGGCAAGCGTTTCGGGATTGAAGCGGCTGCCGCGGCAGACTTCGCAGAGAACCTTCACGTCCGGAAGGAAATTCATTTCGATTGTGCGAAGTCCCTGACCGCCGCATTCGGGGCAGGAGCCCGAAGCGTTGTTGAAGGAAAAGCGGCTCTGCGTGAAGCCTCGCGCCGCCGCCTCAGGCGTCTGCGCGTAGAGCGAGCGGATTTTGTCGAAAAAGCCGACGTAGGTGGCCGGACACGAGCGCGGCGTCTTGCCGATGGGCGTCTGGTCGACTTCGAGAATGCGTCCTATATGTTCGAGCCCGTCGATGCAGGCGCATCCCGCGAATTTGCGCTTCGACGCGTCTGCTTTGAGATTGCGGGAGATGTTCGAATAAAGAACGTCTCTGCAGAAGGTGGATTTTCCGGATCCCGATACGCCCGTCACGACCGTGAGAAGTCCCACGGGGATTCTCGCCTCAGCAATCTTGAGGTTGTTCGCCTCTGCATTCCTTACGGTGAGGCAGGGCGTTTCTTCCGTAAAGCGGCGCTCCGGAAAGCCGGTGTGAGAGATCGGGTTCTTGAGGGAGTGTCCCGTTGGCGAATCTTCGGCCTTCATGACGTCGTCGATCGTTCCTTCTGCCATGACGCGCCCGCCGCGGGTGCCTGCACCCGGGCCGATGTCGATCACGTGGTCGGCGCTTCGAATCGTCTCTTCGTCGTGTTCGACGACGAGAAGCGTGTTGCCCTTGCGGGTGAGCTTCGCAATCGCCGAGAGCAGGATCGCATTGTCGCGCGGATGCAGTCCGATTGTCGGCTCGTCGAGCACGTAGCAGACGCCTCTCAGGTTCGTGCCGAGCTGTGCGGCGAGTCGGATTCGCTGCGCTTCGCCGCCCGAAAGGGTCGGTGCGCCGCGGTCGAGCGTGAGGTAGTTGAGTCCCACGTCTTTGAGAAAGCCGAGGCGCGAGACAATCTCGCGAATCGCGTCGAGTCCGATGCTTTTTTCTCTTTCTTCCAAGCGAAGATTTTCGAAGTAGGCGCTCGCTCCGTCAATCGTTTCAGCTGCAATGCCGCTGATGCTGCGGCCCTTCCAAAAGACGTTTCTTGCGATTGGGTTGAGGCGAGAGCCGCCGCAGTCCGGACAGCGGGCGAGAACTTCGTCTTCATCGGGCGCGCGGTCTTTGGCGTATTTGAGGTCGAAGGGCTCGTCGTGCTTGGCCTTCTTTTTCGTCTCGGCCGCGATCGACCGGGAGACGACGCCGTAGCCCATGCAGGTCGGGCAGGCGCCGCTTACGCTGTTGTAGGAGAAGAGACGACTGTCGAGTTCGGGGAAGCTCTTCGCGCAGAGCGGGCAGACGCGGCGTTCGGAATAAAGGCGCAGCGTGTCGTCCGGACTTTTTTCTTCTTTCACGTCGTCCGTCTTCGGGAAGGATGCCGTCGCGTAGACTGCATCAATGTCGTGCGCCTTGAGAAGCTCGGCGATGCGGTTCGCAAGCACCGTTTCTGAAGTTGAATTGAGGTCGACGACGGCGATCGGCAGATCGATGCCGTGGAGCTTGTGGAGATCGAGCTTCGGCAGTTCGCCGTCGAGACGGCGCCAGCGTCGGTCGATGCGCGCCCAATTTGAGTGCCTGCGCATGTCGGCGAGTCGGTCGGCGAACTGACCCTTGCGGCGCTGCACGATCGGGGCGAGCAGCATGACTTCAGATTCATTTTTGAAGTCGTTCTTGATGCTTGACGCCATTTGCAGAGGCGACTGCTCCGTTACGGGAGCGCCGCAGTCCGGGCAGTGCTGCGTGCCGAGCTTGACGTAGAGAAGGCGCAGGAAATGGTAGATCTCGGTGAGGGTTGCGACCGTCGAGCGCATGCCGCCTCGGCTCGTTCGCTGCTCGATCGCAACGGTGGGAGCAATGCCTCGCACGCTGTCGACTTCCGGGATGGGCGGCGGCTGCACCATGGAGCGCGCGTAGGCGTTGAGGCTCTCAAGATAGCGTCGCTGTCCTTCCGCAAAGATGATGTCGAAGGCGAGCGTCGATTTGCCCGAACCTGAGGGGCCTGTGATTACGTTGAAGACGCCGCGGGGGATGTCGACCGAGATGTTTTGAAGATTGTGCTCGCGCGCGCCTTCGATCACGATTGAGCGCTTTTCTCGAAGCGCAGCCTGCATGGAACGGCTCCCGCGTTTAAGAGCAGGCAGGTTGAAGAAGCTTTCGCGCGAGGCGTCGCCTTCAAGCGCAAGGCGCCAGTCGCGCAGCGCGATGCCCGTGAGCGTGCCTTGGGCGATCATGTCGTCGGGCGAGCCTGCGAACTGCAGGCGCCCGCCTGTTGCGCCGCCTTCGGGGCCGAGCTCGATTACCCAATCGGCACAGTTGAGGATATCAAGATTGTGCTCGATCACGAGCACGGAGTGCCCGAGGAGCACGAGGCGGTCGAATACTTCGACAAGTTTGGCGACGTCTGCGAAGTGAAGGCCTGTCGTCGGTTCGTCGAAGATGAATATCTTCCCTTTTTTCGCGGCTGCATGCGGAATGCCGCCTGCGATCTGAGCCGCGAGCTTGAGGCGCTGGCGTTCGCCGCCCGAGAGCGTCGTCAAGGGCTGACCGAGCGTGAGGTAGCCGAGTCCCACAAACTGCAGGAATTTGAGCGGCTCAACGATTTCATTTGCCGACGCAAAGAGTTCGACTGCATGGTCGACCGTCATGTCGAATACGTCGGCGATGCTGTATGCCTTGCCGTCGTTCAGACGCACTTTGATGCCAAGAATTTCGTCGCGATAGTGCTTCCCGCGACAGACGGGACAGGGAAGATAGACGTCCGAAAGGAACTGCATCTCGACGTGCTCGTAGCCCGCGCCGCCGCAGCAAGGGCAGCGGCCGGCTCCGGAGTTGAAGGAGAAGTCCTTCCAGGTGAAGCCGGCCGCACGCGCGGCGGCGCTTTCGCCGAAATATTTGCGGATGGAGCCGAAAGCGCCCGCGTAGCTGGCAGGATTGCCGCGCGTGGTGCGCCCGAGCGGACTTTGGTCCACAAAGACAAAGTCCTTCGGAATTGTCCCGGAGAGCGTCTCGGTGCCGTCGCAGAGCTTCCCTTGCTTATGGGCGTCGAGAAGCGGAATGAGCGTGTCGGCTACGAGGGTTGATTTTCCCGACCCCGAGACGCCTGCTACGGCGACGAAGCGTCCGAGCGGAATAGAGACCGTGAGGTTCTGAAGATTGTGCTTCGTGCAGTTCGAAATCGTAAGCGCCGGCGCGTCGGCGGCAGTCGTCAGGCGATTCCTCAAGATGCGCTTTCTGCCCGAGAGATAGAGTCCGGTTTCCGTCTTTTCGCGAAGCACTTGACGCGTAGGCCCGTTGTAAATGATTTCGCCCCCGTCGCGGCCGGCTTTGGGACCGAGGTCGATGAGACGGTTGGCGGCAAGCATCACCTGCGGGTCGTGCTCGACGACGACGAGCGTGTTGCCGGCTTCAGTAAGGCGGCGCAGGATGCCGTTCACGCGGTTCATGTCGCGCGGGTGGAGTCCGATGCTCGGTTCGTCGAGAACGAAAAGCGCGTTGACGAGGTTCGTGCCGAGCGCCGTCGTAAGGTTCACGCGCTGCACTTCGCCGCCCGAGAGCGTGCGTCCCTGGCGGTCGAGCGTAAGGTAGCCGAGGCCTACGTCCGTCAAGTAACGCAGGCGCGAGGCAACCTCATTGAGAATGAGCTTCTCGGCCTCGTTCGCGCTTTCTTGTCGGGCCGCTTCGAAGAAGAGCTCGAGTTCGCTGATG
>CAZUXQ010000094.1:0-6564 GCA_964624425.1 uncultured Sutterella sp. | reverse complement strand
CGTTGGAGAGCGAGCAGATGATGAGGATGATGATGTTAAACGGGACGTCTTTGGCTGAAATGCCGGACGGAAACTGAGCGACGCGCTCCTTTTCATACTCAAGGAAGGCGCGGTACCAGTTCTCGACATCTTCCGAGGCGACTGCCGCATCGCCCGCCGCCGGAGCATTTGCCTCGTTGAGAATTTCTTCGGGCGTCATCTCCTTCGCACTGGCTGAGAGATTGGGCTGCGCCCGCGCAGAAGCGGGCGGCTCCATGAAGAGCGGCTGCACGATCAGAAAAGCCAGACAGACAGCAGTGATCGTTGTAATGCGCACGAAATCGCGCAGGAGGTAGTAGGCGAGAATGAGGACCAGCCCCCAGCCGACCATCCGGAAATTGATGAAATCCCAGGCGAGCTGCGCCACATAGTTCACGGAAAAGCCCGTGATGCCGGATTTGTTGGCAAGAATGCTCTCGATGCCGGGGAGCCAGCTCTCAGACCAAAGGAGCGCCGCGCCGAGCAGAACTGCGGCGAATCCCCGGATCCACCGCAGCGGTTTTCCCGCCACCGGAATAAGGACAAAAAGGAAAAACGCCGCATTGAGCAGAAGGTCGAGCCGCAGATAGCCCGCATAAGCGAGCGCAAACTTGCCGATGAAGTAGACGTTCCAGAGGCCGAGGCCGAAATAAATCCTCTGCTCTCCGGGCGCACGCCGTCCGGCTTTGCCGCCGATTTTCTTTTCCTGGTTCGGAGCGTCCGTCACTTCTTTTCACCTCCGGCCGCCTCAAACTGCGATGCATCCGCAGAAGGATGTCCCGCGTCGTTTTCCGTCCCGGAGGCCGCATCGTCTCTATTGGGAGCACCTGCACGCGCCTGCGCTTTTTCCTCAGATTCCGCTTCCGTCTTCATCTCGCGAACGCCGGGAATGACTGAGGACATTTCGACGGCCGCCTTGGAGATGCCGAGGCAGCCGTTCGCATCGAAGCGGAAGAGACGCTCGTCAAATCCTGCTCCGTAGAGCATGAGGACGTTTCGGTAGTAGTTCTCTCCAATGATGGGCTCGGCCGCGATCACGGTGCGGATGAAGTCGGCCGTCTTGGAATTGCCGAGCATTTCAAGAAGACAGGCCCCAAAGCCGGCAGAGCCCGGCTCATTGGCGTCGCCCGTAAGAATGTTCACCTTCTCAGGAGGCATGTTCATGCGCTCCGTGAGCCTGCGCATCGGATCGAAATGGCGCATGAGAATGTCATAGGCCGGATCTTCGGGCGACAGCATGGCCGCCCACAGATAGACGCGTATGGCGTTATAGCTGCCGAGGAGATAGTCGTCGCCCTCCGGCGCAATCATTTTTCCGTTTTTGTCGATCTTCGCCCAGTCTGGAGAATAGCCGGCAGGCGCTGTGCGCAGAAGCGAGCGGACGCTCCCTTCCGCAACTTCTTTCCAGAAAGGATCCTCCAGCGCGAAGCGGCGGAGGATGAAGATGGGGTAATAGCTCGGGTTGAGCGTCACATGAGTCGGATGTTCAAAGCCGCTGCTTCCCGGCAGGACGACCTTGCCGAGATTCGGCACGTCGCGCACGTCTTTCTTCAGAAGAGCCATCATGGCGCGAGCCTTTTCGGCGTAGGCAGGATTCTGCCAGATCCGCCCCGCCTCAAGAAGGTTGTAGGCGATCCAGAGATCGGAGTCGGCAGCGTTGTTGGCGTCGAGGATGCCCCAGCTGTTTCCCGATTTGCCCCATAGCCAGGAAGGAAGATGCTTTGCAATGTCTCCTTTGGCCAAATTCTTCTCTGTCCAGGAAAGGAGCCTGTCGAATGTTTCGCGGTCGTCTGCAATGAGCGCGAAGAACATCGCGTAGGACTGCCCCTCGCTTGTCGTGATGCTTCGCGAGTCGCTGCGGTCTATCACGCGGAAGGTCTTCTCGTCGATGTTGACGGCCTTGAAACTGTCCCACATCGGCCACGCCGCGGCCGAGCCCTCGGCGAAGAGAAAAGCCGCTATGACGCCGGAAAAAAGAAGATGCCTAAATGCCAAAGATCTCATGATGCACGTCTCCGGATCCAGCGGCGCATGAAGAGGAAGATGCCGGCGCCGGCGGTGACTGCCGCAGCCAGGGCGCAGAGCACCAAAACGAAGGGACGGTCGGCGAGAGAAAGCCACAGACGGCGGAACCAAGGCATGTCGCCGACGGTGTAGGTGAAAGCGGGGGCGAATCCTTTCAAACCGTCGTCACTGATGAAAACGGCCCCGCCGGAAGCATCGGCAAGATCCCCGGGACGAGCGAGGCGGGCGTTGAGATTGTGCGCGCCGGAAACGCCCTCGGAAAGAAGCGCCACAGCGGTCCTTTCCTTGTCGAGAGGCGAGCGCACGGAAACGATTGCGGCAAAGCCGGTGGTCAGGTATTCAGACTCCTTCGTTTCGGAAAGCGGCGTTTCGCATCCGGCTCTGCCTTCGGCGTCGCCGGAGGCGAACCAGCCGTTCAGGCTCTCGGCAAGGGCTGCGGCGGATTCAGGACTGACGTCAAGCACAGTGGAAGGCATCTCGCCCACGATGAGAAGATCTTTGCCGGCGACAGCCTTCTGGTCGGCGGCGGTGGCAACAGTTAGGCGCACAGGAGCGACGCCGGTGATCGCTCCGATGCGTCCGACGGCATTCAGGAGCGTCGTAATTTCAGCGGGCCTGGCGCTGTTGCTGATGACGGCGGCTGTCTGGCTGAGATCGGCATATTTCGAGAACGGGAAGGCGCCCTGAGTGAAGAGTCCGATTTCAGGAAGCCTAGCGTAATGGAAAAGCCCGTCGAACTCAATCATGGAGGAAGCGTCGATCTGGATCTGGTGCGACGCCAGCGTCGCTGCCCGACAGTTTTCCGGCGTTCCCCCGCTTGCCGATGAACTGTAGTCCGCTTCGAAAGAAAGATCAGTCTGCAAGGCAAGACCGGCTTTTTTGCCGCCCAGGGCGGCGATTGGGCCTTCCTCGAAGGGAAGGCTGATCAGCTTCGAACCGCGACCCGCGTCGCCGGAGAGATTTTCGCTGTCGGCAAGGCTGCCGTTTACAAAGAACCGCAGCTGCGCATCCTGCCCGTAATTGGGTTTTGTGTAGCGGTAAAGGAGATTCACCGCGGCGCGCGAAGCACTGGTGAGATAGATGTCGGGCGCAAAGCGCATCGCAAGATGCAGCGCCGGGAGGCTGGTGCCGCGTGCGGTGAGCTGCTCCGGATATTCCATGAGCTGCGAGAAAGGTACCGCATAGTCCGTGTTCAGCCAGTTCGGCGAGGCGTAGGCAGGAAGCGGATCCGCAAGCCGGAACTCTTTGACGACGTGATGCGGTCCGATCAGCATCTGGCTTGGAACCGTCATGGCCTGCGCGGCGGTCACCAAATCAGACTCATCGCGCCCCCCGATTACGAGCATCTTCTCATGAAGGCTTCCCGGAACGTCCAGCATGAGGAGCTCGGGTCCTTCGAAAAGCGGAAGAGCGCTGAGAAATTCCGGGCGGCTCCGATTCGTCGCAAATACGATGAAGTGTCCCTGTGCGGGAACTTCCGAGAAGTAGACGGGAAAATTCGCGCCCCGCCAGCCTGTGAGGGCGCCGACATATCCGGCGACGATGGCCGCGGCCTGCTTGGCAGTCTGATCGGGAACGCCGGCAAAAACGATGGGCAGCGTCGTAGGCCCTTCATAGACGGGATCCACGAAAGGAAGAGGCAGTTGCGCGAGGTCGTTTGAACGACGCAAGTGCTGTTTCGTCAGGACGAGCCGGCTCGAAGGCGAAACATCGAGCCAGAGCGCACTGTTGCTTTCGCTCTCGCAGACAATCTGATAGTGCCCGACAAATTCAATGCTGAGCTGATTGCGCGGTTTCACGCCTTTGGCATTGAGAGGGAAGGACGCGCGCGTCGGCTTGCCGAGCGATTCCTTCGCGATCGCATGCGTTCCCTGAAGTTCGCCGTTGAGGTAGATGTTGACCTGCGAGGTGCCGGGCAGGAGCGAAGGCGACGGCGTGAAGGCAAGCTCGAGCACAGCCTGCGAAACGAATTCGTCGGCCCTCACGCCGAAATCGAAATACTGTGCCGGAGCTGCGCCCGTCAGCTTCACGGCAGTGGCCCGCCCTCCGGGGACGAGCCGGATGAGATCGAGCGTTTCGGACGTGGCGGCCGTTGCGTCAGTGCGCCAGACAGGCTGCGGGATTTCGGCCGCGCTGAACACAGGCGCCGATCCTGCCGCAACCGACAGGAGAATGGCGAGAAGCATCGGCTGCCGGACGGTTTTTGCCCGGCGTTCTGCGTCTCCGGGAGAACGGAATGCAAAAAAATGCAGTGACATCATGGTTGTTGGCGGGTGTGCGCCGCAGCCTGCGGTATGCGGGGCAGCAACGAGAAAACATGGCGTACAGTGCGTCCGGTCCGGCCGGGCAGAAATTCCAGTAAAGAGCGGTATCCGTATGCGGCGATTCCGACGAGACGCAGGAACCCCGCGACGAAGCGGTCGTCAAGCTTGCCTTCCGGAGGCTCCGTCCATATCCCTTCGCGCGAGAAAGTGCACCGGTTCAGGGCAATTTCATCCGCGCTTCCCCTGAACAGAACCTCAGCCTCCAGAAAGCCATCCTCCAAGAGGAGAACGCGAGCATCGAACACATGAGATTCGCCGCGCACCGACATTTCAACAGAAATGGAGTCGCCGGGAGAAAGCTCCGCGAGAAATTCTGCCGCAGCGGCAATGCGGAGTTCATTCTGGGAAAATTCCCGCAGGCAGCCCTCCGCCTTTTCGCCGTGCTCATCACTGCCTCCTCTGCAGACAATGACGTTCGTGCGGATCGGAACGCGGGGAAGACGGTGCTTCTGGACTTCCTCAACTGCCACTGCGGCAGCGGCGCCGAGAACCGTGAGGTTGTACAGAATCCATCCGATATTGATGGCCAGCGTGGAGAACTGGGAGTCTGCGGCAGTCACGGTTTTGTAGATGCCGACGCAAAGGCCGGCAAAATTGAGCGCAATGAGCACCAAGACGGGCTTGGCAATGCCCCAGTCCACGTATTTCTTGCCGATCGTCATGCCCTTTGCCGTGACATTGAATTTTCCTTTGTGCGGAAAAATGAGCGCCACAGCAGTGGGCAGAAGAATATACCAGGAGAGAACGGTTTCGTATACGCCGCCGAGGAAGGGGCAGCGGTAGCCTCGCTGCAGGATCTGGTTGGTGAGCGCCGCGTGCACCATGTGCGGAATGACATAGGCAAAAATGGAGGCTGCCGTCGCGTAGATTACGTAGATGTCCGCAAACATGTAGGGAAGCGGCGCAGCAAGAAAGACGAGACGCGGGAATCCATGCAGGAAGTGGAACATCGCGTTGAAAAAGCACAGACGCTGCGGGATCGAAAGACCCTTTCCGAAAAGCGGGTTGTCAAGGCGGAAGATCTGAATCATTCCGCGCGCCCAGCGGATGCGCTGTCCGATATGCGCCGATAGCGATTCGGTCGAGAGTCCCGAGGCGACGGGACGCGAAATGAAGGCGGATTTCCATCCGCGGCGGTTCAGCTTGAGAGACGTGTGCGCGTCTTCCGTCACCGTCTCGACGGCAATGCCGCCGATTTCCTCCAGAGCCCTGCGGCGCATGACGGCGCTCGAACCGCAGAACATCACGGCGTTCCACGTGTCGTTGCCCTTCTGTATGAAGTCGTGGAAAAGAGAATTTTCGATCGGCACCGCCCGCTCAAGATGCAGGTTTTTTTCGAAGGGGTCGGGCGAATAGAAGTGGTGCGGCGTCTGCACGAGCGCGATCTTTTCGTCTCTGATGAGCCAGCCAACGGTAGCGGCGAGAAAATCGCAGGAGGGCACATGGTCGCAGTCGAAAACCACAATGAATTCGCCGCTGGTAATTCCGAGCGCGTGGTTGATGTTGCCGGCCTTGGCGTGCCGGTGCTCATCTCTCTGAATGTAGTTGACGCCCAGGGATTCGGCAAATTCGGCGAAAGAGCGGCGGCTTCCGTCATCCAGCAGATGCACGCGAATCCTGTCCTTGGGCCAGTCCAGGTTGAGCGCTGCGTATACCGTGGGCTTGACGACCTCGATCGATTCGTTGTAGGTCGGAATGAAAATGTCGACAGTGGGCCATGCGGAGCGGTCTTCCGGCATCGGAGCGAGCTTTCTGTTCAGAACCCAGCACACCTGGAAGTAGCCGAGGATCGTCACAATGAAAGCGTAGATTTCAGCCAAAAGAAGAAGAAGGCTGAAAAAGAGCTCTGCCGCGGTCTGCGGGTGCAGCGTCTGCGTGCAGCGCCACCAAAGGTAGCGGCCCGAGACGGTGACGGAAATGACGAAGAGCACCATGAGCGTTACGCGGGCCTTCACATGCGTGAAGCTCCACGCCGAGACAAGCATGATGGAGAGAAAGATTGCCTGTCCCTGAAAATTGAAGGGCTGCGTGATGCACAGAAGTGCGAGCGCAATCACGAGGAAGAGCGTCGTGTAGGGAAAGAGTGTAGATCTCGATGGTCGCCGTATCATTAAAAAAAAAAGCCGCTCCCCTTTCGCCTTTGATAGCGATGGTGACGAAGAAGCCATCAGTATACTCATAGATCGGAAGACCTACT
>CAZUXQ010000093.1:0-6576 GCA_964624425.1 uncultured Sutterella sp. | reverse complement strand
CATGAAGGAACGCATAATGAAGCTCGGGCGAAGCTTTCAGCCGATTGCCGAGGCGTCGACCTTCGCGCTCATGATTCAGCTCGTCGCGGACGGCGCGGGCGTGGCCGTGCTTCCGCACTCGGCGCTCTTCGGAAAAGGCGTTCTCGAGAAGGATCTCAAGGCGCTGCCGCTCAATGACGACTGGGCCTGCAGACCGCTCGCGGTCGCGTTTCCGAAGCCGCGAAATGAGGACGCTGAAGACGCTGCCTTTGAGGTTTCCAATGCTTTTGCAATGCACGTCCAAAATTACTGGCGATTGGCAGATCAGGGAAAGTGCTGATTTTTAGGCTCGGAACGTCTTTTCGATTATTTTTTGGATAGTCGGCCTTTCTTCAAGCGTTGAGGAAAGCTCAACGCTCGATTCAGAAATCCTCGTCGAAAAATGGTTGAAGAGCCTCAAGGCTTGGGCGACAATGCGCCTCGGATTTTTGGCGGGTCGACTTCCGAAGCGCGAATGCTTTTGTTCGCTGCCGCTGCGGTCGGCTTCAAATGACTCGGGAGGATCGGAAGGATGCAGTCAAGCCGTTCCTTCGCTCCCGGCAAAGCAAAGGAGGTTTTGCCATGAAGATGAAGACATTGATGATTGCCGCCGTCGTTGCCGGCGCCATGGGTTCCGCATGTGCTCGGGAAGCCGTCGACGCCGTGGTCGTCGGCTCGGGCGGCGCCGGCCTTTCTGCGGCCGTGACGCTGCACGACCTCGGACGTCATGTGGTCGTTCTCGAAAAGATGCCGATGGTGGGCGGCAACACGCTTCGCGCCGAAGGCGGCTTCAATGCCGCTGAAACCGAACAGCAGAAGAAGGCCGGCATTCCCGACACGATCGAACAATTTTATCAGGACACGATGAAGGGCGGCCACAACATCAACAATCCCGAGCTCGTGCGCACGCTTGCGGCGCACGCCAAGGATTCCGTCGCTTGGCTCACGTCCTTGGGCGGCGACCTTTCGCTTGTCGGCCGTGCCGGCGGCGCCAAGTATCCGCGTGCTCACCGTCCTGCCGACGGCAGCGCCATCGGTCCGGAAGTGATCAAGACTCTCTACAATGCCGCCAAAGAACGCAAGCTCGACATTCGCACGCAGAATCGCGTCGTCGAGCTTCTCGCCGACAAAAACGGCGCCGTTGCGGGCGTCAAAGTGTCGACGAAGGACGGCAAGACCTACACGATCGACTCGAAGGCCGTGGTGCTCGCTGCGGGCGGATTCGGCGCCAATCAGGATCTGCTCGTGAAGTATCAGCCGAAGCTCAGGGGCTATGCCACGACGAATCATCCGGGCGCTACGGGCGACGGCATCCTCCTTGCCGAAAAAGTCGGCGCTGCTTTGGTCGACATGGAACAGATCCAGGCCCATCCGACGGCAGCTCCCTCGGGCGTGCTCATTTCTGAAAGCGTGCGCGGCGACGGCGGCATTCTCGTCAATGCCGAAGGCAGACGCTTCACGAACGAACTTCTCACGCGCGATGTTGTTTCCGCTGCCGAGCTCCAGCAGCCCGGCAAGTTCGCCTGGGTGGTCTGGGATGACGCAACCCGCAAGACCGCCAAGCTTATGGACGGCTACATCTCGCAGGGTCTCACGGTGACGGGCAAGGATCTCGACGAACTCGCCGAGGCGATGAAAGTGCCTGCCGACAACCTCAAGGCCGCGATCGCGAAGTACTCCGCCGATCAGAAGACGGGCAAGGATGCAGATTTCGGCCGCGAAGACATGCCGCAGCCGCTGACGAATGCGCCGTACTGGGCCGTTAAGGTTCAGCCGGCCGTTCACCATACGATGGGCGGCGTGAAGATCAATGCGAAGGCTGAAGTGATCAGTACCGAAGGCAAGCCCATTCCGGGTCTTTTCGCTGCGGGGGAAGTGACGGGCGGCGTGCACGGCAGCAACCGCTTGGGCGGCAACGCGCAGGCCGACATCGTGACGTTCGGCCGAATTGCCGGTCAGACGGCCAGCGAATACATCGGCAATTGACATCCTCGCCGCTTTGAAGGCCCGCGATTCCTCCCTGCTGCGCCGGATCGGCGCAAACTGATCCGGCCGCTTCGACGGGCTTCTGCCGACCAATGCGGCTCTTTCAGCTCTTCCGAGAAAGCGATTCGCTTGATCGCCGGCCGCGGCAGTACGGAGTTCTCCGCAGGCTGCTCTGTGCTTCCCGCGCCGGAGAAAAGCGACGGGGCGAGCGCTCTTGTCTCGTGCGGCGAGAAAGAACCGCAAATGCGAGCCGCCCCGCAGCGCTTTGCATTTCCGCTCTGAGGATGAGGAGTTCTGCGGTGCGTAGGGCGGCAAACCGCAAAACAATGCTTGATGCGCCGTGCGTCGAAGTCTGCTTCGACGAGCCCGCATCGAAATCAAAGAGGGCGCAGTCTTTCTGAACGCGCTGCTTTTTCGAAACGAATTTCAGGCTTCTTTGGAAGCAGAGGAAAGCGATGGGAGCAGCGGCGAATTTGTCGCGTTTGCTTGCATTTCTTCGGAGGCTCTGCCGCTAATTTGAGTTTTCGAGAGGTAAACTCATTCAAACAGTTGCGTGAGAAGCAATGTCAGGTAGCTGCAGAATAGAGCCGATTCAGAACAGGAAAACGGGAGGGGATTCAAGATGCTAAATCGCCGCGCATTTCTCTTTGGTGGTTCCGCGCTTTTGACGAGCGGCGTGCTTGGGCTGACCAGTCTGCCGGCAGCGGCAGATCCCGACCGTCTCCTTGCAGACATTTTGGTCGGCATCACGGATGCGGTCGTTCGCAGCTACGTTCGCGAGCACTGGGGCGATGCCCGCTGGGATGGTTCCTACTACTGGTACGAAGGCCGCCGCTACACGCCGCATGAGTGGCGCGACCACTGGATCCATCGCTATCCGAAGGATCGTCCGGCGCCAGCTCCCAAGCCCGCTCCTGCTCCAAGGCCTGCCCCTGCTCCCAGGCCCGCTCCTGCGCCCCAGAAGGCGTCGCCGAAGCCTCAGGCTCAGCGTCAGCCGCAGAAGAATCAGCCTGCCAAGCGGCCGAACGAACGTCCTGACGGCGGTCCCGGCGAGCAGGGAGGTCCAGGCGGCCGCCGTTGATTCCCAACAAGTTGGATCTGTCGAAAAGCCGTTCGAGTGCACGCATTCGGACGGCTTTTCTGCGGTCGCATCCGAGCCAAGGCAAATAGCGCCTTCTGCGGCGCCCGCTACAATGCCTGCACGCAACGCCGTCGAATATGCCGCAGAAGCCGGCGCCGGACGAGGCGGACCGCATGGGACAAAGACATGAAAATGACTCAGAGCGACGCAGAGATTATTCGAATGGAAGAAGAATTCGACAAAACAACGCTCGAAGGCTGGCTTGCGCACATCGAGCGCCTTCATTCGAAGCCGATCGACATGGGGCTCGAACGCATGCACGAGATGGTGAAGCGCATGGGCATCGCGTTTGAATCGCCGGTCATCACGGTAGCCGGCACGAACGGCAAGGGCTCGACTTGCGCAATGCTCGAGAGCATCTATCGTGAGGCAGGCTTCGCGACCGGCATGCACACGTCGCCGCACCTCCTGCGCTTCAACGAGCGTGCGGTCGTGAACGGCCGCGAAGCGACGAACGAAGAGCTGATGGCGGTCTTCGCCGAAGTCGAAGACGCCCGCGGCGGCATGACGCTCTCCTATTTCGAATTTACGGGACTTGCGATCCTTCGTTTGTTCCAGAAGATGAAGCTCGATGTCGTGATCCTCGAGATCGGCCTCGGCGGCCGGCTCGACGCCATGAATGCGATCGACGCGGACGCTTCCGTGATTGCCGCCGTCGGCATCGACCATACGGCCTTCCTCGGCACCACTCGCGAAGAAATCGGTCTTGAAAAGGCGCATATTTATCGTCATGGATGTCCCGCCATCTGTTCGGATCTCAATCCGCCCGGATCGGTTCGCGATTACGCAAAGAACATCGGCGCCAAGTTCCTCTCCTGGGGCGAGGGCTTCGAGGAAAAGAAGCGCAAGGACGGTTCGTTCGACTTTTTTTTCGAGAGAAAGCCTTTCTTCTGCGGACTGCCGAGGCCTGCGCTCGCTGGCGAAAGCCAGTACCGCAACGCGGCGGGCGCTCTCGCGGCGATTGCCTCGCTGAACGAACGTCTTCCCGTAACGGATAATGCGGTCCGAGACGGGCTTCGCGACGTGCGCATTGCGGCACGCTTCGAAACAGTCGCAAAGACGCCTTGTCCGATCATTCTCGATGTCGGTCACAATCCGCAGGCAGCCGAAGTGCTCGCGCAGAATATCGCTCTTACGAAGGCGGAAGGCGAAGCCACGATCGCCGTTTTCGGCATGCTGATCGACAAGGATCGCACGTCTGTCTGCCGAATCATGAAGAATTCGTTTGACAAATGGTTTGTTTCGGGACTTCCGGGTGAACGCGGCGCGAGTCTGGAATCGATTGCGGGGTCGATGCGCGAAGCCGGGATCGACGCTTCTCGAGTTGTCGAAACAGCGAGCGTCGAAGCCTCGCTCAAGGCTGCGCGAAACGAGGCCGCAAAGCTTCTCGAGTCCGGAGGTGCAGAAAAAAGCCGTCCTGTTAGAATCATTGTCTTCGGTTCCTTCGTCACGGTGACGGGCGCGCTTGAAGCGCTTCGCGCGGAAGGCGTGTTGAACGCTGAAGGAAAAGCAATCGCTTGAAGCTTCGATTCGAATCGACCACTACTGCCTGTTCGGGCGCTGAGGATTTGGCATGACTTTTTTTAATCCGTTCCGGAAAAACGCAAAGAAGCCGGAAGAACGGCGCGAACCCTCCAGAGAATTCAAGCGTGACGGCGCTGAAGAGGGCGTTGCCGCTTCGGATGAAGCCGTTCTCGGCAGCGAGGCCCCTGCGCCGTGGGATCCCGTGAATCCCGAGCCTGCTCTTCCGACAGAACCATCCGGTTCGGACGTCCCGCCGGCCTTCGAAGAAGTGCCGCATCCGGCGATGTCTGCAGGCGGCGACGCGCCTGAAGCATATGATCCTTACGGCATTGCCGCGCAGGAAAAGGCGCTTCGCGAGCGCGACGAAGCAGTGAAGAAGGTCGAAGAAAAGACCGTTGCGGCTTCTGCGTCTGCCGATGAACCCGTCGAAGCCGCTTCGGAAGCGGCTTCCGAAGCTGTGCGCAAGCAGAAGAAGCCGCACCGCTCCTGCGTTTCTGCCGAACCCGATTGGCCCCGCAGAGAGCTGACGGAGGAAGAAATGCTTGCGCGCCGCCGCACGAAGCACCGTTTGATTGGTGCGGCCGCACTCCTTCTGGCAGTTGTTGTGGCGGCGCATTTCGTGCTCGACAGCGAAGGCGACTTCGATTCGTCTTCGATCAGCACCGATATTCCGGCCGTTTCCGAAACGTCGACGACGCTCGACGTGCCGCCCGCCGAATTCGCGGACAGCGTCGTCGGTGCGGAAACGTTTGCGGGCGACGCCAAGCTCGATATGCCGAAGGATGTCGCGAATGCCGTGCAGGATCAGAAGGTCGAAGAAAAGTCCGCCGTCAAGCCCTCTGAAGAGACGGCCGAGAAGCCTGCGGACAAGAAGGATGCGAAGCCCGCGGTGAAGGTCGACGTCAAGTCCGATGAGAAGACCGCGCAGAAAACCGGCCAGAAGCAGACGAAGACCGCTAAGAAGGTCGATACGGTCGGCATCGCGCCGCCTGAAGGGAAGGGCTTCTACGTGCAGGTGATCGCGACTAGTTCTGAACTTGAGGCCGAACGCACCGTGAAGAAGCTCGCGCTTATGGGGTTGCCTGCCTATCGCGTGCCCGTGCAGACGCGTGCGGCGACTCTCTGGCGCGTTCGCGTGGGGCTCTATAAAACACGCAAGGAAGCTGACGGCGTCATGGGCACGATCGTTTTGAACGGCATTGCGTCAAAGCCCATGGTGGGTTCGCAATAAGCAAATGAAAGAGCAGCGACATGTTGAATTGACAAATTCCGAATATGTAAAACGGGCAGTTGAATTTTTTATTTTCTGATTGAGAAGGCAGACTTGATGCAGCGGGATTTCCAACCGGAAATTCAACGAATCGAAAGTGGAAAATCAGGGGCGTCGTTAAAGCCTGTTCGGCCGCAAAACCAACAAAAATTCGTGCAGATCTTTCTAGTCAGCGAATTGACAAATTCAACCGGAGAATTTGCACGCCCAGAAATGGAACAGATAGTCCGTCGGAAATAGTCCTCTGCTCAGAGGCTCCCTAAATTCAATGCGTTCTGAGCAAGGAGCCTCAAACAGGACTTGCTCGATGCTCTCCAGCCGCTAAAAACAAGCGAAGCTGTTTTTTGCGGTTGTTTTGATGCCGAGCAGCACGCAGCCTTTGCCCAGACTGGCGCTTCAGTCATTACAGGCTATACTAATCGTTGGAAGGTTGCGGGTTCGCAATGACTTACCCTTGAGCGATAAGGGTTTTCCCGTAGAAAATAATTTGATATGAATCAAATTTTTGCATCTCCTCTGCGCGAAGTCGAATTTATTGGAATCGACGGCCCGGATGCCCTGTCGTTCAAGGAAAGGCAAGAGCCAAGCCTTACAACTGAGCCCTGATTTAAAAGGGATTGAAACAACACCGGCCCGT
>CAZUXQ010000092.1:0-6605 GCA_964624425.1 uncultured Sutterella sp. | reverse complement strand
CGGACTTTGTCATGGATCTAGCCATGGTCTACCCAAGAACTCAATTACTTCTGTTCAAGCTTGGCCTTGAGCAGAGCGCCGAGGTTGGTCGTGCCGGAAGCGGCGTTGGAATTCGCATTCAGACGATCAAGAGCGTCGCGAGCTTCAGCGGCATCCTTGGCCTTGATGGAGAGCTGGATGCTACGGTTCTTGCGGTCGAGACTGACGATGGCAGCTTCAACGGCGTCGCCTTCGGCAAGACGCGTCGTAGCATCTTCAACTCGGTCGGCGGCAATTTCGCTCGCGCGAAGGTAGCCTTCGACATCGTTGCCGAGTTCGATCACAGCGCCTTTGGCATCAACGCTCTTGACAATGCCCTTCACAATAGCGCCCTTTTCGTGCGTACTTGTAAAGTTGCTGAACGGGTCGCCGCCGAGCTGCTTGATGCCGAGGCTGATGCGTTCGCGTTCGGTGTCGATGGCGAGAACGACAGCTTCGACTTCGTCGCCTTTCTTGTACTTGCGCACAGCTTCTTCGCCGGCCTCGCTCCAAGAGAGGTCGGACAGGTGAACAAGACCATCAATGCCGCCCGGCAGACCGATGAAGACGCCGAAATCGGTGATCGACTTGATCTGCCCGGCAACCTTGTCTCCCTTCTTGTGCGACTGAGCGAAATCTTCCCACGGATTCGGCTTGCACTGCTTCATGCCGAGGCTGATACGGCGACGGACTTCGTCGATGTCGAGAACCATGACTTCGACTTCTTCCTGAAGCTGAACAACCTTGCGCGCGTCGACATTTTTGTTCGTCCAGTCCATTTCGGAGACATGAACGAGACCTTCAATGCCGGCTTCGACTTCAACGAAAGCACCGTAATCCGTGATGTTCGTAACCTTGCCGAAGAGGCGCGTGCCCTTTGGGTAGCGGCGGGCGATGCCGATCCACGGATCTTCGCCGAGCTGTTTGAGACCGAGCGACACGCGGTTCTTTTCCTTGTCGAACTTGAGGACCTTTGCCTCGATTTCCTGGCCAACCTGAACGACTTCGCTCGGGTGGCGTACGCGGCGCCAAGCGAGATCGGTAATGTGCAGAAGAGCGTCGATGCCTCCGAGGTCGACGAAGGCGCCGTAATCCGTGATGTTCTTGACGATGCCCTTGACGACAATGCCTTCCTGAAGCGTTTCGAGGAGCTTCGCACGTTCTTCGCCCATGTTGGCTTCGATGACGGCGCGGCGGGAAACGACAACATTGTTGCGCTTGCGGTCTAGCTTGATAACCTTGAATTCGAAAGTTTTGCCTTCATACGGCGTCGTGTCCTTGACGGGACGCGTATCGACAAGCGAACCCGGAAGGAAGGCGCGGATGCCGTTGGTCATGACGGTGAGGCCTCCCTTGACCTTGGCCGTAACCGTACCAGTGACGAGTTCGCCGGATTCGAGCGCCTGCTCGAGATTCATCCAGGCTGCAAGGCGCTTGGCCTTGTCGCGGCTGAGGATCGTGTCCCCGTAGCCGTTTTCAACGGATTCGATTGCGACGGAGACGAAATCGCCGGGCTGAACCGTGACTTCACCGCGATCATCCTTGAACTCGTCGATAGGCACGTAGGCTTCGCTCTTGAGACCAGCGTTCACGACGACGAAATTGTAATCGACGCGGACGACTTCAGCAGTGATGACTTCACCCTGACGCATTTCCTGGCTAGCAAGGCTCTGTTCGAATAGCTCAGCAAAGGATTCGGGCTTGTTGGTTGCGTTCGACATTATGATGAAAAGGGTAGCAAGAAAAGCACGCCCTCCAGCCGTCATATCATTTTGGATCGACTGTCGGGCGGAATTAAGGAAAATGGCGGCGCACTTTGCAATCCGCCGCCGCAGGAAATCAGGATTCTACAGCAACTTACATGCGCGAGCACCACCAGTCGAAGACTTTTTCAATTTCTTCTTCTACGGTGAGGCCGGAAGAATCGAGAATGAACGCATCGCTCGCAGGTTTGAGCGGCGCGGCGGCGCGTTCGCAGTCGCGCTTGTCGCGTTCCTCAAGATCCTGCGTAAGCAATTCAAGATTTGCGGCTTCGCCGCGCGCAATGAGCTGCCTGAAGCGGCGTTCGGCACGCACGCGGGCCGTGGCTGTGAGGAATACCTTGAGGGATGCCTCGGGAAAGATGACCGTTCCCATGTCGCGGCCGTCGGCGACAAGTCCTGGGGCCTTCGCAGCGCGGCGCTGCAGTTCAAAGAGCGCACGGCGCACGCCCGGCACCGCAGCCACCTTGGATGTCGCCGCGCTTACGGCTTCCGAGCGGATGGCAGTCGTGACGTCTTCGCCGTTGAGATAAATCTTGCCGTCATCGAAAACGGGATCAAGAAGCTCGGCCGTACGCTCAAGTCCTTCTGCATCTTCAAGGTCGACGCCGCTCTTGATGGCGGCCAGCGTCGCCAAACGGTAGAGAGCGCCGCTGTCGAGGTAGTGAAAGCCGAGTTTCTTGGCGATCAATTCTGCAACCGTACCCTTGCCGCTTGCGGCCGGGCCGTCGATTGTGATGACAGGAACGACTTCTCGGGGCTCTTTCTTCTTAGTCTCAGTCATGGGCGTTTTTCCCTTTATGCCTTTGACGGCGTAGCGCGCACATCGGCCTGCGAACTCCTTCATGAATTCGACGAGCGCTTCGGCGCCTTCGACGGCATGGCGTTGTTTAGCGCAAAGCACGGATGCCGCCTACGCTATGGCGGCCTGCAAGATTGACGAGACCGAGCTTCTTCGACAAAGCGCTCGGTAAGCGTCGAATCCTTGAGCTTGAAAACGACATTCATGCGGCTTCTCAAAGAAAAGGATCGACTGTGCTTACGTAAAAGTCCTTCATGCACGATAGACGATGCCGCTTCGCTCGAGGGCGCGGTCGTTCTCACCGCAAGGCCGCCTTCTTCGAGGATCCAGTCGGCCATGAGATCTGCAACGAAAAGCTGGAAGACCGAAACCGTATTGGGCACGCTTCCTGTTCTCGAATAAACGCCGTAATTCAACAGCGACGGCTCTTCTGAGCTTGCGAGCCCGAGGAAATCCTTGCGGATCACGACGATTGCAAGGCCCGCGATCCCGCGCGCCCGCCCAGAAAAGGCCGAAACGCGATGCATCAACAGGACGGCTCATAAAGTTGTTCGTCATGTCGGCGACGGGCGGTACATGAGGCGCAATCTCTTTGGGAAGCGTCGGCGGATCGGAGAATTCCACTTCGTGCATTGTTTTGTTGTCGCAAAAATAGCAGAAGGCCCGCTCGGGCAAAATATCGCTTAGTTCGTTGGCGCGCGGCACGCGCACGCCGTTCGAGACAAAAGCGGTCTGCCCGCGCGCAAAGCGCGTCATTTCCTTGGCCGCCGCTCGGCTCCAAGTCCCCATCACGATGTAGGATGCCACGGGACTCGCACCCAAAAGATTCATCGGCACCATCGCGAACTGCGTGCGTCCGCCGCCCTGGCAGAAGAGAATGTCGCGCGATTCGGGAATCTGCATGAGCGCGCGAATCTTTTCGCGCAGGCCGTTCAGAATCGCCTGAACCTCCTTGCTGCAGCGGCTTGCCTCAAGAATCGACCAGCCCATGCCGCAAAAGTCGAGCAATTCCCGTTCGATCCGCTTGAGAACGCTCAACGGCAGCATGGCCGGCCCGGGGGCGAAGTTGTAGAGGCATCTCGTCATGTGGTTTCCATAAAGAAGCCTCAAGGCTTCTTCCTCCTTTCGCCGGCTGTCCCGCAATGGAGAGAGGCAGAAAAAACGGGAGACCCATGCTCGTTGGAACCGTCGGCCTCCCGTTCTTTCTTTCGTCTACGCTTCCGGTTCTTCGTCAAAGCCGTCGGCCTCGGCGTCTGCGTCGTCGCCGTCATCCTCGCTTTCAAGCGCCTCGAGTTCTTCCTCGCTCAAGACTTCTTCTTCCTGCGAGGCTTCGAGATGAACGACTTCGTCGGCATCGCCTGCCGGCGCCACGCGAAGCGTCTGAAGCGTATCGTCGCCGACGCGGATCAGGCAAACGCCTGCGGTGCCGCGGCCCGAGAGGCGAACCTCCGAAACGCGGGCGCGGACGACTTTGCCGCCCGTCGAGAGAAGCATGATGTCATTGTCTTCTGTCGTAATCGCCGCAGCAACGAGATGTCCGAGCTTGCCGGTAACGCGTTGGGCGATCTGGCCTCGCGTGCCGCGATGCTTGATCGGGAAGCTTGAGACGGGCGTTCTTTTGCCGTAGCCAAATTCGGTCGCCGTAACGACGCATTGGCCTTCTTCGTCGTCGACGACAACGAGCGAAACAGCTTCGACGCCTTCGGAAAGCGCTACGCCGCGATTGCCGTGCGACATACGGCCCTTGACGCGCAGCTCCGCTTCATGGAAGCGCACCGCACGGCCGGCGCTCGTAAAGAGCATCAGGTCGCAGCCTCCGTCTGAGAGCCCCACGCCGATGAGACGTTCGCCTTCGCCCAAGAGCGTGCCTTGAACGCCCTTCGTGCGCGCATTGCGGAAGGCCGTGAGCGGCGAGCGCTTGACAAGTCCGTTGTTGGTCGCAAGTACCACATAGCGATTTTCTTCAAATCCCTGAACCGGCAGCATGAAGCTGATGCGTTCATTTTCCTGAAGTTGCAGGAGATTGACGATCGGACGTCCGCGCGTATTGGCCTTCCCTTCGGGAAGGTCGAACACATCAAGCCAATAAGCGCGCCCGAGCGACGAGAAGCAGAGCACGATGTCGTGCGAATTCGCAATGAAGAGCGTATCGATCACGTCGTCGCGAGTCGTCGCCTGCACATTGCGGCCCTTGCCGCCGCGGGACTGCGCTTGATAGTCGGCAAGGTCCTGGCTCTTCACGAACCCGTCGCGAGTGAGCGTCACGAGCATCTCGCGGCGCGGAATAAGATCGCGCTTGTCGAAGTTGGGATCGCCGTTCAGGTCAATCGTCGATCGGCGTTCGTCGCCGAATTCGTCGCGGATGTCGCGCAACTCCTGCCCAATGATCTGTGTGACGCGATGCGGCTTTGCGAGAATGTCGAGAAGATCAATGATGCGCTCGAAGGTCGCCGTGAAGTCGGCCATGACCTTTTCGCGCTCGAGCCCGGTCAAGCGGCGCAGGTTCATCGCGAGGATGTTGTCGACCTGCACGTGCGTGAGATAGTAGCGGCCGTCGGCACGCAAACCGCGGCCCGTCTCCATATTTTCCGGATAGCGCTTTGCGGCGTGTTCGCCGGCGCGCTCCGCAAGTTCGCTTGCAAAGCCTGGATTCCAGCCGCGCTCATAGAGCGCCTTATGGGCATCTTCAACCGTGCGGGCCGCTCGAATGAGACGGATGAATTCGTCGAGGTTCTCGAGCGCGATCGCCTGGCCTTCGAGAAGGTGACCGGATTCGCGGGACTTGCGCAGACGGAAGATCGTGCGGCGCGTCACTACTTCGCGGCGATGCGAGAGGAAGCAGTCGATCATCTGCTTCAGATTGAGAAGCATCGGCTGACCGTCGACGAGCGCGACCATGTTGATGCCCATGCTTTCCTGCATCTGCGTGAGCTTGAAGAGATTGTTTAAAACTACTTCCGGCATGACGCCTTTCTGCAGGTCGATCGCGATGCGGATCTTTTTCGCGGACTCGTCGCGCATCTCCGAGATGCCTTCAAGCTTTTTTTCACGCCAAAGTTCATGGATGCGTTCGTACATGGTGCGTTTGTTGACCATGTATGGAATTTCGTCGACGACGATGCGGGTGCGCGAATGGTCGCGACCGAACGTCTCGAAATGCGTTCTCGCACGCATGATCACGCGGCCGCGCCCCGTGCGGTAGGCCTGACGCACGCCGCTCACGCCGAAAATGATGCCCCCGGTTGGAAAGTCCGGCGCAGGCATGCGGCCGATGAGTTCGTCGACCGTACAGAGCGGATTGTCGAGCGCATGCAGACACGCGTCGATTGTTTCGCGCAGGTTGTGCGGCGGAATATTGGTCGCCATGCCGACCGCAATGCCGGTAGAGCCGTTGATGAGAAGCTGTGGCAGACGGGTCGGCAAAACGACCGGTTCGCGTTCGGAGTTGTCGAAGTTCGGGATGAAATCAACGGTTTCCTCGTTGATGTCGGCGAGAAGCGAGGCCGCGATCTTTTCGAGGCGAACTTCCGTATAGCGCATGGCTGCCGCGCCGTCCCCGTCGATGGAGCCGAAGTTGCCCTGACCGTAAATGAGCGGATAGCGGAGCGAGAAATCCTGCGCCATCCGCACGATCGACTGATAAGCAGCAGCATCGCCGTGCGGATGGTACTTGCCGAGCACTTCGCCGACAACGCGCGCCGACTTTTTGGTCGGCGCATTGTGCGTGTTGCCGATTTCCTTCATGGCGTAGAGAACGCGGCGATGCACGGGCTTCAGGCCGTCGCGCACGTCGGGGAGCGCACGCCCGACGATCACGCTCATCGCGTAGTCGAGATAGGATTGGCGCATTTCCGCTTCGATCGAAACGGGCAAGAGCTCCATCGCGATCGAATCGCCGGCCGTCGGCGACTCGCCGCCTTCGAGCTCGTCGTCTTCTACTTCGCTCGGACTTTCGTCGGCATTGGACATTTTGTCGGCATCGGCGGCCCCTTCGGGCAATTCCCTCTCAGAGCCTTCGTTCTTCT
>CAZUXQ010000091.1:4875-6639 GCA_964624425.1 uncultured Sutterella sp. | reverse complement strand
TCGCCATCAACGCGCAGAAGCAGGGCCTCATTGAAAACTACAAAGGCGAAGGATGGCAGAAGGTGCCCGACGGCCTCAAGGACCCGGACGGCGCCTGGGTGTCGATCCACTCCGGCACCATCGGCTTCATGGTGAACAAGGAAGCGCTCGAAGGCGCCCCTGTTCCGCAGAGCTGGGCCGATCTGCTCGATCCGAAGTACGAAGGCATGACCGGCTTCCTTGATCCGTCTTCGGCCTTCGTAGGCTATGCCTGCGCCTTGGCCGCAAACCACGCCATGGGCGGCACGCTCGACAACTTCCAGCCGGCGATCGAGTACTTCAGGAAGCTCAGCGAGCTCTCCCCGATCATTCCGAAGCAGACCTCCTACGCGCGCTGCCTCTCGGGCGAAATTCCGATCCTTCTCGACTACGACTTCGACGCCTACCGCGCCCGCTGGGTTGACGAAGCGCCGATCGAATTCGTCATTCCGAAGGAAGGCACGATTCAGGTGCCTTATGTGATGAGTCTCGTGAAGAACGCGCCGCACAAGGAAAACGGCCGGAAGGTGATCGACTTCGTTTTGTCGGAAGCCGGCCAGAAGCTCTGGGCCGACAACTTCCTGCGGCCCGTCGTGGGAGAACTCTCGAAGATCGCGCCTGAAGCGGCCGCGAAGTTCCTTCCCGACGAAGAGTACAAGCGCGCGGGCAGCATCGACTACGCCAAGATGGCCGGCATTCAGCAGGCCTTCAGCGAAGCCTATCTGAAGGCGATGAAGTCCTGACGACTGCGGGACGAGCGGACATGTCCGCCGAAGAGCCGGCTAACGCCTGCGCGATTCGGCCTCCGAAAGATCGAATCAATCAATGCCGGCCGGCGCCGGCGGCGGAAGCATTTCCTTGGGCCGAGCCGGCCTTTCATCATCCGCCGTCCCTCTTTTCTCAAGCTTTTCAAACCCTGTTCAGCTGCTCAGACGCCAACATATGAAGCGAAGCCGTTTCCTATTCATCGTGCCGGCGCTCGCGGTGTTCATTGCATTCTTCGCGCTGCCGGTCGTTCGGCTTCTGCCTGCGTCCGCATCGTCCGAAGAAGGCCTTGCGCTCTACGCGCAGATTGTCGCGAACCCGCGCTACGCCGCGAGCGTCGCTTCGACGGTCGTGCTTTCGATTTTCGTCACGGCCGCGAGCGTCATTCTCGGGACCCTCACCGGACTCTTTCTCGAGCGCACGAGCTTTCCCGGCCGCAGCATCGTCGTCTCCCTCATCACGATGCCGCTTTCCTTTCCGGGCGTCGTCGTGGGCTTCATGATCATCATGCTCGGCGGACGCGGCGGCATGGCTGCGATGCTTTCCTCTGCGATGGGCGCCGGAAAGCTCGTCTTCGCCTACGGCATGGCGGGCCTCTTTGCGGGCTACGTCTACTTTTCGATCCCGCGCGTCGTCGCGACCGTTATGGCCGCGGCCAAAAAGATCAATCCCGTCTACGAAGAAGCCGCGCGCACGCTGGGGGCGCCTTCCTGGCGCATTCTCAAGGACGTGACCCTGCCGGCGCTTCTGCCCGCTCTCGTCTCGACAGGCGCGCTCTGCTTCTCGACGTCGATGGGCGCCTTCGGCACGGCCTTTACGCTCGCGACCGACATCAACGTGCTGCCGATCACGATCTACACCGAATTCACGCTTTCCGCGAACATCGCCGCCGCATCGATGCTCTCGATCGTTCTCGGCATCATCACCTGGACGATGCTTCTCGCGGCGCGAAAGGCGGGCGAACTCGCCGACAAGCGCGGG
>CAZUXQ010000091.1:0-4865 GCA_964624425.1 uncultured Sutterella sp. | reverse complement strand
GAGCGCCGTGCAGATCGTGCAGGCGATTGCGACGGGCCTCACGCTTCTCTTTCTCTTCATCCCCGTCGTCCAGATGATCGCGACGGCCTTCATGAAGGACGCCTTCCGAGGCTTCAAGGCGGGCTTCACGACGCAGTGGATCGAACGCGTCGTCTCGAATTACGGCGACACCATTCTGCGAAGCCTCGGGCTTGCGCTGGGCACGCTCGTCATCTGCATCGCGATCGGCGTGCCGTGCGCCTGGGCGCTCGTGCGCGAGCAACAGAAGCGCTGGGCCAAGATCATCGAAGAGGCAATGCTTCTTCCGCTTTCGATTCCGGGTCTTGCGATCGGCTTGGGCATTCTGCTTGTTTGGGGCGGCTTCGGGTCGTTCCGCCAAAGCAGCCTCTTCATTCTTTCAGGCCACGTGATGTTCTGCCTGCCTTTTATGGTGCGGAGCGTCATGTCGGTGCTTCGCGTCGAGCCGATTGATGCCTATGAAGAAGCGTCGGCGACGCTCGGCGCCTCCCCATGGGCCACCTTCATCAACGTAGCGGTGCCCGTCGCAATGCCGGGAATCCTTGCGGGAAGCCTCATGACGACGACCGTCTCGCTCGGCGAATTCAACATTTCCTGGATGCTACAGACGCCCGACACGCGCACGCTTCCCGTCGGCATGGCCGACAGCTACGCATCGCTGCGCCTTGAAATCGGAAGCGCCTACACGTTCCTCTTCCTCGTGATTCTCGTGCCGATTCTCTCGCTCATGCAGAGTCTCCCGGTTCGGCTTCAGAAGAAGATGGCGGCTCGCCGCCGCGAAGCTGAAAAAATGAAGGACGAAGAATAGCCGAAGAGGCTGGAACGCCGCTTCTCGACAAAAGCAGCGAATTCATCAAGCAGAAAGCAGACAGACAATGCAGAAAACGACCGAAACGCTCAGCCGCATCGCGGGCAGCCGTCCCGCAGCGATCGAACTGAAGAACGTCTCGAAGCACTTCGGCGGCACGCTCGTTCTCGAGCCCTTCACGCTTGAGCTCGAAGCGGGCTGCCGCACGGTGCTGCTGGGACCCTCCGGCTGCGGCAAAACAACGCTTCTCCGCATGATCGCCGGTCTGGAGACGCCCGACAAAGGCGGCAGAATCATCATCGGCGGCGAAGACGTGACGGACATGCCCGCCGAAAAGCGCCGCATCGGCTTCATGTTCCAGCAGTACGCGCTTTTCCCGCACATGACCGTCGAGCAGAATATCGTCTACGGCCTCAAGGTCCGCGGCGAAAGCAAGGAAAAAATCGACAAGGCGGCGGCGAGAATGCTCGACCTCGTGGGTCTCGAAAAGTTCCGCCGCCGAAGCGTGCTCGCCCTCTCGGGCGGCCAGCGCCAGCGCGTCGCGCTCGCCCGCGCCTTGGCCGTCCGCCCGAAAGTCCTTCTCCTTGACGAACCGCTTTCGGCTTTGGACGCGCAGATCCGCCGCAAAGTGCGCGAAGAACTCGCCGTCATCCTGAAGGAGCTCGGCATTACGGCCGTCATCGTGACGCACGACCAGGACGAAGCCATGATGCTCGGCGACCGCATCGTCGTGATGGAAGGCGGCCGCATTCATCAGGCCGCAAGTCCGCGCGAAGTCTGGGAGCGCCCCCAGACGCCCTTCGTCGCCGGCTTCGTCGGCGGCAGCAACAGGACGGACGCAAAGCTCGTCGAGAAGGACGGCGTCCTCTGCATCGAATGGTTCGGCCGCGCGACGCCCATGGCGGATCTTTCCGAAGAGTCGCAGCTGCGCATCAGAAGCGCCAAAAAAAACGATCCGCTCCATCTCTTCTTCCGCGCGAACGACGTCAAGCTCTCGGCTCCCGACGGACAGGGCATTCCGTCCGTCGTGAAGGACCTTCACTTCATGGGAAATTTCGTGCGCGCATCGCTTGCCGGCGGCGCATTCGAGCACTCTGAATCCGCCGAACGCGAAGGCCGTCTCTTCAAGGCGGACCTTGATGCGCTCCCCGAAGGACTCTCAAGCCTCTCCTCCGGAGACTCGGTTCGGCTCAAGATCGACCCGAAAAAGCTCATGGTCTTCACGGCCCGGAATCGCGAAGCGCATGAAGACCCGCGGACGGCATCATGACCGCCAAGATTCTTCAGCTCACGGATCTCCACGTCGAACCGCGCGGCAGGCTCGCCTTCGGGCGCTGCGACTCCGCAGGCATTCTCGACGCCGTCGCGCCCTGGCTTCGCGAAGCCGCAAAAAAAGTCGACGCGCTTGTCGTGACGGGCGACATCGGCTGCAGCGGCAGCGAAGACGCCTACCGCCTCGTGAAGGCGGCGTTCGAAGGCCTTCCCTGCCCCGTCCGCATGATCCCCGGCAACCATGACCGACGCGCCGGGTTTGAGGCCGTGCTCAAAGACTTCGTCCAGAACCGCATGGAAACGGAGCTCGATGATCTGGACGAGCCCAAGCGATGCGACCAGATTCTCGATCTTCCCGACGCAAAGCTCATCCTTCTCGACACCCTGCAGCCGGGGAAGCACTGGGGCGCGCTCCCCGACGTCATTCTCGACAAGCTTGAGCAGGAGCTCAGGGACGCCGCGCTGAAGCGCAGGCATGCCATCGTCTTCACGCACCACACGCCGCTTCACTGCGGCATGGGCGCCATGGACGAAGACTTCGGAAACCGCCGCCGCTTCCTCCAGATACTCAATCGGCACCCGCAGACGCGGCTCGCGACGGGCCACATGCACCGCTCGATCGTTCAGCTCGCCGGCAGAACGGCGATTGCGTCCTCTCCGTCCGTTGCATGCCCGATCGAAATCGACCTTTCGCCCGCAGGCGGCGGCGAATTCCGGCTCGAAACGCCGGGCTTCGCGCTGCATCACTGGACGGAAGAACCCTGCGGCGCAGAATCCGGATGGAGCACGTTCTTCGGGCTCATTCCGATCCGCATGTCGTTCGAGGGTCCGTTCCGCTTCTGCGGCTCAGCGAATCCGGCCGCCTGACAAAAGGCGTCCCGCACGATGCCGGCGACCTTCCCTTTCGACCGAGTTCGCCGACGCCGTCGAATTCGGTCAGGACATCAGCGTGAAGACCGCGAGGCCGATGAAGATGACGGCGCTCGCGCGGTTCAGGATGAGCTGGAACTTCGGGCTGCGCATCTTGTCTGCGAGCGTCCCGGCACCCCAGGCAATCGCCGAGAAGACGACGAACGTCGCGGCCATGAAGGTGAGGCCCTGAACGATCATCTGAATGACGAGCGCCGCGCCCGTCGCGCCCGCAGGAACGAACTGCGGGAAAAAGGCGAGAAAGAAAATCTGCACCTTTGGGTTCGTCACGTTCATGATCGCGCCTCGGCGCCAAAGCGCGGCGCCCGAAAGCGCGGCGGCGTGCGTCCGCGCGCTGTCGGAGACGGCATGCCTCCAGGCCGTGCAGGCAAGATAGAGAAGATAGCCTGCGCCCAGAAGCTTGATCGCCCAGAAGAGCGCCGGCACGGCGGCGACTACCGCTGCGAGGCCCAAAGCAGCGCAGATCGTCTGAATGACGAGACCCGTGCAAAGCCCCAGAACAACGAGGAGTCCGGCTCGCGCGCCGTAGACGGCGGACTGCGTCAGGACGAAGAGATTGTCCGGCCCCGGCGCGATGGACAGCAGCAGGCTGGCGCCGGCAAAAGCGAGCCAGAGCGAGAATTCCATGAGAGACTCCCGAAAAGAGAAATTGGATCAAGCGAAAAAAGGCAATCCGAACCATGACTGCCTTTTCCTTCGGTTCCGCCCGAAAGCCTTTTCCGCATCGGGCGCCTTCAATTCTTCATCAAGGCATGAAGAAAGGCTGCATCGTCACGGCCGAGACGCCGTTCGGACGAACGGCAAAGCCCGTGAGCGCAAAGCGCAGCCAACGGCCCAGCACCCAGTTGACGGCCATGTTGGCGCGCCCGCCGGCGTTGAAGTCGGCAGGCAGCTCGCCTGCGAGCACTGCTTCGCGGAAGCCTTGGCGAATGCCCGCTTCAAGCTTGTCGAAGAGGTGCGTCATGCGTTCGGTAAGCTTCGGATCCTCCTTCATCAGAATTTGTCCGGTCATGATGCGCGTGAGACCACGGTTCGCGTCCGCGAAGTCGAGCATCACGCTGAGCATGACCTGCAGCTTCGCGCAGTTCGTCATCTTCCCGTCGCCGCGAATTTTGGCGAAGAGTTCGAGCAGGCTCGTTTCCACGAATTCGATCAGCGCATCGAACATGGCGGCCTTTGAGGAGAAATTGCGGTAGAGGGCGGCTTCCGAGATGCCGATGCGCTTGGCGATCTGCGCCGTGGTGATGCGGTCGCAGTGCGGATCCTCCAGAAGAAGCGCCAGCGTCTTCAGAATTTCCGTGCGGCGGTCGCGGCTGCCTCTGCGCGGACGCGGAACGCGGATCGTCGGCTGCGCTTTCTTCTTGCCGTCGGTTCCGGCGCCTGTGTTTTGAGTATTCGTTGTCATTCTTGTTCCTGATCTTTTTCGATCTTGATGCTGGAAATTTACCGCATGAAGCGCACATTTTTTCATGAAAGGCGCAAACGTTCGATTCATGTCGGAAGGAGCAGCTACTATCAGCTAGAAGCCTGACGCCTGATCGGCTTCATTTGGAATGTCTCTTCAATTCAGGACAGAAATCGGGAAAAAAGACTTCGGCCAGCCGACGGGCGGCTGCCGTCATGCGGCGCTCGAAGCCCTCCGGAACGTCCTTTCCATTCCTGCGTCACGCTTTCGGACAACGAAGAAACCCGCCCCCAGCCGAAGCCGAGAGCGGGTTATTCAGGCCGTCAAAAGCGGAGCAGAAAGCCTTTCTTGATTTTGCAGCCGTCTGGCCGGCATCTGCCTTGATGAAGTCTTCCTGCCGCCGCCGAAAAGTTCTGCTTCTTTAGAACAATT
>CAZUXQ010000090.1:0-6727 GCA_964624425.1 uncultured Sutterella sp. | reverse complement strand
CTCGAGCGCTCGCTGATTTTTTGAAGCGCACGCTTTCCGCATCTTCCTGCCGCACGAGCATGAGACACAAGAACGATCCTTACATCGAGAAGCTCCTCAAGCTGCTGCCATTCATCTCCTCGCTTTCTTCGCCTGCGGATCTGCTGCTTCGCATTGCAGAATTCCGCCGGCTCTATCAGGAAGCCCCGGATGAGGTAGACCGCGCCTACAGCCAAGCCATCGAGATCATTCGGACGACTCGCTCTCCCGACCTCGCACAGAACATCGACGACACCATGGGGCCGATTCTGGCTGCGATGCCCATCTCGATCGAGGAAGACGATGCCGTCGCCACGCTCTACGCAGCAGGCTTCTTTGCGTACGGCCTCACCAATTCGCAGCTGCGCACGGAAAGACTCTCCGAGGAAAAGGCCGAAGCCTTCCGCGACATTCTCTTCAAGCACTACTTCGACAAGCGTGCCTGCGACATCGTCGTCTACGAGCGGCTCGTGCCGCTCAATCACCGCATCACGTCGGAATCGACCGCTTCGTATGATTTCCTAAGAATGCTTGCGTCTTCCGATGCGCCTTTCGTTCGCGTCAATACGTCGCTCGACATGCCGGGCTACGACTGCAACTACCACGAAGAAGACGAGAGCCCGATCGCCGAGCGCTTCCGCCTCATTCTTTTTGCGGTGAAGATGAAGAAGAATTCTTCTCGCCCCGCTCTCGCGCACAGCTATGAAGCGCAGAACTTCCTCGTGCGCGGCGATGCAGAGGAAACCTTCTTCTCGCCCGACTACCTCCTCAAGAGGCCGTACGGGATCGACTTCGCAGAATGGTGCGCGAGCTTCGCCGGCGAGCTTCGCTTCTACGTGACGGAACCTTATCTTCTCGACGACACGGTTCGCCAGCTTGACTATGTCGTGGGACTGAAGCGCGTTCTCATTCAATACATGAGAACCTGCTACGACGAAGGGATTTCCGACACTTCGTCGATTATCGTGAGCTTCGGCGTCTTTACCGATCCGGTGAAGGACTATTCGGAACTGCGCGTCGGCTTTGCGCTCAACAACCGCCCGAACGAACTCATCGCCGGCGTTCCGCTGCCGCTGCCGCCCGTGGATTCTGATGCTGCAGGCGAAGAGCTCATTCATTACGCCCGAGCGCTTCTCTCCGATGCCGGCATTGCGACGCCCGACCCGGCCAACTACCCGCACCTCTCGTTCGTCGCCGAGCCCGATTCCGTCGATCGACTTTACAACACTGCGGCAGGCGCCCAGATGCCGCTGCGCAGGAAAGCGTTCGGCCGCTCGGATCTCATCTTCAACTGACTGCACGCCAGCTTGGCTGAAAAGAAAGGCGATTTTTCGGATCCGCCGTCAGCAGGTCAATCCAAAACACCTCGACCGGCGCGCGACTTTGCTACGCCGCATCACTTCTAACGCCGCATGCATGACAGCATAGGCTCTTCTGACCCGCCGAACGCGTCTCAAGCAATTCGCCCATTGTCTTTTGAGCCAACCGCGCCTCAAGACAATGGGCTTTTCGTCGTCCTGCCCATCGCTTACAAGGCAGGCCACGCGGCTGCCGTAGGCCACTCGGAAGGCTTGGGAAGATCTAGGTCAAAGCCGATGCCGATAAAGTAGCGCGAACGGTCTCCCATAGCGTCCTCAAGCGCCACCGGCACCCAGACCGTCTTCTTATCGGCATCCAGAACGCCATCGGGATGCAGATAAAGCCGAAGCGCCGCCCAGCTTCCGGCAAAGGAGAGGCTGGCATCGGGCTTTGTTGAATCCGAAAAGCTGTAGAAGTCGATCACAATTTCAGAAGCGTTTGCACGGCCATCCAAAATCACCTCGCTCGAGCTTCCGGCTACGGCACTTGACCGCATGCCGGCAGCATGTCCGTCAACGTACGCATTGAGATAGCGATAACGCATGGCGGCATCGGGAAGTCTGCGGCCGGCAGCCCCGGAAGATTTTGCCAGCTCAGCTCTCTTGGCGGCGTCAGGAATTTTCACGGTCCAGCGCAAGGAAGCCGATGGATCAGAGAGCAAGCCGGCAACCGTCCTCACCGTTTTTGCCCAATTCTCGATTGCTTTGCAGGCAGCATCGTCTTTACAGTATACGGCCGAAGAGTTCGCCGCACCCTTTTCATTTCCAGAAACAGTCTGACCAAGCCTTAAGCTGTCAAGAAGCTGCACGGCTTTGCTCAGAGCAGAGAGCGTCAAACCGGACTCTTTGGAGGACGGCACTTCCCTAATGAGAGGAAAGCGCTTCATTTCAGACTGCGCGGCGGCGAGCTTTTTGCTGCCGGCCAAAGCCGCATCACGCTCGAGCAAGTCGCCTCCGGCGGAGGCATAGCGACTCCACCAAGGAACAGCGCCCGACACATCTTTGAGCTGAAGCTCTCCTTGCGTACGAGTTTCTCCTTGAGCCTCGCGCGAAGCATCCAAAGCATCCGAAGACAGAAGCGCGACAGAAGCCATGGTGCGCGCACAGGTCTCGCTAAACTGAAGCGAAAGAGCCTTGCGTTCGGCTTCAATGTTGGCGCAGACTGCTTTTTGATCAGTCGCGCCCTGCTCTCCCAGCACTTCCGTACTGACCGTGCAGGCGAGGTCGTAAGACAGCTCGTACGCATTCAACAACATCGTATTGATCTGATAGGCGCCTCCGTCGGCAGCAAACTGGCGGTAATCGCTCCAGCTTGCAAAATTCGGCTGCAGACGATCGGCATATTCTCCCCAGTAGCGCACAAATCCACGCGCATAAAGCATCATGGCGCGCGAAAGGGACGCAAAGGACTCGGACTCTTCGAGCATCCGAATCGAAAGAGCCTTTGCCGACTTTTTCGAAGTCTCCTGCTCAGCGGCATTGTCTGACTTCGTCGCATCGGAAATTTCCATGCCGCGCACCAAGCCGATGAACTCTGCGAACGGATTGATGAGATTGGAAAGCGCCGAAGGCGAATACTCTGCTCGCTCCTCAACCCGGGTTTTCAGGATCTTTGATGCCTCAGAGGGAACAAAAAGCGTTCCTTCGGGAAGCGCAAACCCGCCTTTTGCCACCGAAGTTGAAATGCGTGCACTGGTGCCCACATCGGTCTTGCTTTGCGGATACAAAGCCGCAAAAGCGCGCGCAATGTCCAGCGTACGATCCATGCGGCTGATTGCAAGCACGCGAAGCGCAAGATCTGAGGCAAGTTTGATTGTGCTGTTGTTTTGAACCGCATCGCGCATGCTGATGATGTCGGCGCGTCTTGCGGCTTCATCAGACAACAGCATCCTCAGATTACTGACCGCATCCTGAGGCCGTCCAAACTCGGGCAACGGGTCGGAGAAAATCGTTTTTTCAAACATCGCGGCGACGTAGGAAATCTCCGTTTCCGAACTTGTCACCGGCCGAAACGCTCCGGATTGAATGACATCGGCCAGGAACTCGCGCATTTTCTTCTGCTCAAGATCAAAGCGAACAAGAGCGTTCTTTTTGGCCAGCATCATTTCATCTTGGCTGGAGAGCTCCGCGCTTCCTGCTGCCGTTCCGCTCCAGGCCTGAGCAAAGGAAGAAATAAGCGTAAAGTCGTCTTCAAGCTTCGTTTTGAAACTTGCCGCCGCTTCTTCAAAAATCGCGAGCGCTGCAGGAGGCATGTCCTTTCGTTCCGTCTCAGCAGCTTCGGCTTCTTTGCTTTTTTCCTGTTCCTCCTGTTCGGCCGCAAGCGCCATGCGTCTGAGAATCTGCACCTGTGCGGGCGTAATCGAATCGCTGGCCTTGCGCAAATCGGCCACATACTCCCGCCAGCGATCCGCCTTTTTCTGCAGCGCCTCGGCACTTAAGTCAGAGACGGCAAACGCTTTTTTCATCTCCGCAAGTCCTGAAGAAAAAAGCTCCCCTGCACACAGCGATTCACGCATCAGGCTCCACTCGCTGTCCGGGTATGCTGAGAGCGCTTCCCAGGAATGCATGATCCCGGTCATGGCGCCTTTAAGGCCTGCGGCATAGACAGGCGACATGGAAATTTCAGAATTCATCACATCCACATCGCGGTCGTTTCTGGGATCAAACGTACCCAAAATATGGCGCGTATCCTGCTGGATGCCGGGAAAAAGATAGCTCAGCAATGCAGGCATGGACTCTTCGTCGTAAACAGTATTCGAGTCGTGCGTCTTCCATCCGGCCTGCTGCCAATAAAGTCCGACATTGAGGTACTTGGCAATCGCATCGCGCTTGGTTTGCGTAAGCGGCTCATCAGGAGATGCGGCAAGTTTGCGCGCCGAAGCCTCAATCGCAGGAAGCCAGGCCATCTCGGTTTGAATGCGGTTGAAAATGTAGTGCTTGTCGTCTTGTCCGTAATCGGGTGAAAACCTGTAGTGCAAAAGTTCAGCCGCACGCATGCCCAGCGGCACATCTTTGGCCGCATAAAGGCGCTCTCTGGTCTGTACGAAGAAGCTCAGACGCGACATATTGATCATGCCGCCCATGGGTTCTTCGAAAGCGAGCCGCACCCGACCCGATTCGTCGGAAACAATCAACGGCGAGCGCTCCAACTGTCTGGAATCAAAAAGGTCCGCAATCTGCTCAAGCAATGCCGTGTCTGCTGCAAGCGCATTCTTGACCCGTTCGGTTTCCATCAGTCCGGACCAGCCCCAGAGGCCGGCCGCAGCAAGAAGCAAAGCCACGCAGACATAGTGCGGAACGTGTCTTCGCATGCGCTCAGCCGACGTAAAGCGTGCGTGATCAGGAGCAGCAAATACTCTGACGCTCAAAAGGTCATGCACGAAAAACGGACGATCCGTCCAGGGACGCTTTTCCCGCATGACTGCCTGATCAGCGCTTTTTCCCTGCATGGCGGCAAACTTGGAATCTATGCGCTCGCCCTTGTCGCAGGCCGAAGTAAAGGAAAGGCCTGCGAGCCGCAAACGCCTGACGCCAAACTGATCGGCACTGCCAAAGAGCGTTTTGAGATAGTTCTCAAGCCCCTTTCTGAGCTGATCAAACTTTTCCGGGAAAAGATACAAAGCGCTTGCCGCATTGCTTCTGGCGGCCCCTGTGCCGGCCGCATCAAAAATCGATCGCGACAGCATCAGCGCCCGACGAGAACTGCGCAGGCGCTCGAGGGTTGCAGTCCAAAACTCATCAAACCCCTTTTCATCAAACACGGGACGCCGACCCTCAAGCCGAGTCTGCGGCGTCCAGCAAAACGCTCGGCGCCGTGCGCTTTCGTCGAGTTCGTCAAAGGTTTCTCGAAAGCCTGTGAGAAGATCGAGCTTCGTCACAACCACGTAACAGGGAAGATGCATGGCAACGCCGGCGGTAAGGCGCTCCAATTCACTTGCCGCCAGCTGCACCTTGCGCCGTTCAAGCGACTTTTCATCGGCCAACAGAGCATCGGCCGGAATCGTGAGAATAATGCCGGTCAACGGTTTGGCACGGTGTTTGGATTTGATGAGCCTCACAATCGTTGACCACTCGGCGCTGCTTGTTCCCGCCCAGCGGTCAAAAAAAACCCTTCCCGAAACGTCGACGACAACCGCACGGGCCCCCAGCCAAAAGCGGACCGGCAGACTTGTCTTCCGAACCGTCCCGTCGGCCAGAACCTCGTTTGCCTCGTCCGTCGTAGGGGAAAGCTCAAGCTCGGAATTTTCCAAAAGCGTTGACTTGCCGGAATCGGGTTCGCCCACGATCACAAACCAGGGAATGGATCGCGGCAGGTGCGAATTCTCCTTTAAAGCCGCAAGCCCTTTTTCAAAAAGCGAGCGCACGAGTCCTTTTTGGTGTGCCACGCGCCCCTTGGCGTCTTCAGCCGCCATGCCGCCTCGAACAAGATTTTCAAGCCGCTCCGTCACCATCAAATCTTCTTTGAGAGTTTTGATTTCACGGGCGTTTTCACGCCGTTTCTTCCAGCGCTTGAAAAGCGGAATGCCCACAACAACGAAAGCCGCCAAGGCTGCCGCCGCAATCAAAAGTTCCGTTTGGAAAGTCTTCAAGAGCTCAATGAGAATATCCTGCTCGCGCGTCATTTCCGAGCCTCCTTTTGAGCTTCTTTCTCAGAGGCGTTGACTTGGTCTCGCCCCAAACGCACGAGAGCCGAATCGCGCACGAGACGCGTCACGCCGCTCGCTTCATACACAGCGCGGTCAAGTGCATTCTCGTATTCAGCGTCCGTGAGTCCAAAGCGCACATTGTTGAAAACAAGCGCCGCCGCAGCAATCACGGCACTCGCGGCCATCACGAACCAGACAGGCGAAATGCGCCTGCGTTCATCGGCATCCAGGCTTTCCGCGGCCTGCGAATCGACAAGCGGCTCGCGGCGCAAGTCAAAAGGTGCGGGAAGCTTCTCCGCACACATTCTCATGCGGCTTTCGATTTCTCCGGGTTCTCCGCGGTACATGCCGTCAAACCCCAGCCCCATCATGAAGTAATAAATCAAAAGATCGTCCTGCGCTTCCGGATTGGAAATTGCAACATCAAGGCAATCAAAAAATTTCTCATCGCCCGAAAGCTCGCTTCGTTCTCGCGCAAGCTCTCTCCAGGCTGCAGAAAAGCTGAAATTGCCCTCTTTCATCATGTAGTCGATGAAAAAAAGCACCGGCGTCTCAAGCCGTTCAAAAGATTCGGCAAGTCGGGGATTAGCGGACGCCCTTTCGCGCGTCGCGTCAAGGAGCCGTCTGATCTCGGCAATAATGTCGCGGGCTGCGGGCTCGGAGCCAAAAAGACGAAACCGCCGGCATTCGCAAACCAGAGTCAGA
>CAZUXQ010000089.1:0-6850 GCA_964624425.1 uncultured Sutterella sp. | reverse complement strand
AGAATGAGAAGCGACGAGATCACGACCGTAGTCGTCGTCGCGCGCGCCACGCCGTCGGGCGTCGGCCGCGCCGTGTAGCCCTCGTAGAGCGCGACGAGCGTTGCGGCAAAGCCGAACACCAAACTCTTGATGAAGCCGTTCACGACATCGGAAAAGACGTCCACTGCACCCTGCATCTGCGACCAAAAGGCTCCGTCGTCCGTGCCGATGAGGCCGACGCCGACAATCCAGGCGCCCAAAATGCCCACCGAGGAAAAAACGAGCGCCAGAATCGGCATCGAGACGACGCCGCCAATGAAGCGCGGCGCAATCACCCGACGCATCGGATCGACGCCCATCATTTCCATGGCGGCGAGCTGCTCGCCCGCACGCATGAGGCCGATTTCGGCAGTGAGCGCGGTCCCCGCGCGGCCCGCGAAGAGGAGCGCCGTCACGGTGGGGCCGAGTTCCCGAACGAGGGAGAGCGCCGCCATGACGCCCAAAGCCTCTTCGCTGCCGTAGCTCACGAGGATGTAGTAGCCCTGCAGTCCGAGGACGAACCCGACGAAGAGGCCGGAGACGACGATGATGAGAAGCGAATAATTGCCGATGAAGTGAATCTGCTGGACGACCGCGCTCATCCGTGCGCCGGCCATGCGCGCAATCGCCGTCCAGGAAAAGACGCCGAAGCGGCCGATTCCCTGGAGGATGCGAAGCGCGAGCCGGCCGATCCAGGCGGCCGCGGCCGCGATCTTCGTCATGATGCGCTCCTCAGATCCAAGTCGTCTGCGAGAGCGCTGGCCGGATAGTGAAATTTCACGGGTCCGTCGGGCAGTCCCCTGATGAACTGCCTCACGAAAGGCTCGTCGGACGCTTCGAGCGCCTTGGGCGTGCCGTGCGCCGCCACATGCTGAGACGAAATCATGTAAACGTAGTCTGCGATCCTGAAGGTTTCCGCCACGTCGTGCGTCACGATGAGCGAGGTCGCGCCGAGCGCATCGTTGAGGCGTCGAATCAGATTGGCGGTCACCCCCATTGAAATGGGATCGAGCCCGGCAAAAGGCTCGTCGTAAAGAATGAGATCCGGGTCGAGCGCAATCGCGCGTGCAAGCGCCACGCGCCGGGCCATGCCGCCCGAAATTTCGGCGGGCATCAGAGACGCCGCGCCGCGCAGGCCCACAGCCTCGAGCTTCATGCAGACAAGGTCGCGAATCGTCTCTTCGTCCAGATCGGTCTGCTCGCGAATCGGGAAGGCAACATTATCGTAGACGGAGAGGTCCGTGAAAAGGGCGCCGAACTGAAAAAGCATTCCCATGCGCCTGCGAAGCCGATAGAGCGCTTTCTGATTGCCGGCGTCGATGCGTTCGCCGCCCATGGTGATCGAGCCCGAAGCCGGCGCGAGAAGCCCCCCGATGAGCTTCAGGAGCGTCGTCTTGCCCATGCCCGAGCCGCCCATGATCGCGACCACCTGCCCCTTGCCGAAGCGCATTGAGACGTCGTCGAGGATCTTTCTCGAGCCGTATCCGAAAGCCAGATGATCAATCGTCAGAAAATCCGCCACCTGCGCCTCCGTCCTCAAAGCCCCGCCGACGGCCGGCAACGCACGGGACGCGCAATGCCGAGCTCGACGAGCGCCGGGTCGTCGGCCGGAACAAGCGGGAACGTTTCGCTCACTTCCCTAGGTATAAGCTTCGGGCGCTGCGCCTCGAAGTCCACGAACACCCATTCGGTCGCGGCAGCCATCAGCAGTTCGCCGCCGCGGGTGACGGCATAGCGGCGCAGGCTTGCGATCGAGCGGAAGCTCTGCACCCAAGAATAAACATTGATCATTTCGCCGAGATGAGCCGGACGCAGGTACTCCACCCAGTGCTGGCGGGTCACCCATGCGGAGCCGTGCTTCTTCAGCGCCTGAAAGGTCCACCCCAGGCTTGCGGCATGATTCGCGGCGATCCGCTCCATCCACCGCAGATACTCGCGATTGTTCACATGACCCATCACGTCAATGGACTCCGGACCGATTTGAAAGCTTTCCCGAAATATTCTTTCGTCCATTTGTTCAATCCCTCTCGCTGAACAATCGTTCAGCCCATGAAGGGGCATTATGCCTCTTTCGCGGATGCTTGTCGCGATTCGGCCTGCCGCCGAAACCCGCGTTCTTCCTTACGAAGGAGCAAATTGGTTAGTTTAGCCGCAAGGAATGCAGCCTCGGCAAAAGCGAACGAATTAAATATGTTGCAATTCGCCAATGTCCGGATCCTCGAGAAGAATGGCGCGCTTTTATAATGGCCGGCAGCTTTCTTCATCGACGCCGATGCGGGCCGGCCGCTGCGGCGCAGCGCGCTTTTCGCCTGCGCCGGAGGCTTTCGCCGGATCGAACCGAGAAGCCCGCCCCAAAAACCTCCCTGAGTCAACGTGACCAACTCTTCCAAAAAGCCCTCCGCCGGCAGGCGCGTCCCGAAAAAACGCTCCCGCACGGCCGCTTTTTTCAAGTGGCTCCTTGCCATCGCATGCGCCGGCGCCGCGTCGGGCGTGCTTTTGTGCATCTTCGTTTTCGCGCTCATCTGGCGTCAGCTTCCCGAAATCGACATGCTTCAGGACTATCGTCCGAAGGTGCCGCTTCGCATTTGGAGCGCAGACGGGCAGCTGATCGGCGAATTCGGCGAAGAGCGCCGCGACTTCGTCCGCATCGCCGACATTCCCGAGCACATCAAGGATGCGATTCTCTGCGCGGAGGACGCAGGCTTCTATGAACACCCCGGCATCGAAATAACGGGCATTCTGCGCGCTGCGGCGATAAACGCGCTCACCGGCAGGCGCGCGCAGGGCGGCTCGACCATCACGCAGCAGGTGGCCAGAAACTTCTTTCTCACCACGCAGCGCACTTATACGCGCAAGCTTTATGAAATCGCGATGTCCTTCAAGATCGAGAGCCGGCTCACGAAGGACCAGATTCTCGAGATCTATCTCAATCAGATCTACCTCGGCCAGCGCTCCTACGGCTTCTCAAGCGCGGCGAAGACCTACTTCGGCCGTCCGCTCAGCAAATTGAGCATCGGCGAAGCCGCCACGCTTGCCGGTCTCCCGGTGGCGCCCTCGGCCTACAACCCGATCGTCAATCCGACGCGCGCCACGATGCGCCGCAATTACGTGCTGCGCCGCATGTACGACCTCGGACGCATCGACGAACTCACCTACCAGTCCGAAAAGAGCCTGCCGATGCAGACGCGCCGCCTCGCCTCGCGGCAGGAAGCCGTCATGACCGGCGAGAAAGAAAGCCTCGCCGCCGCGAACTACGCGGCTGAACTCGCCCGCATGCTCGTCTACGACATTTTCGGCGAAGAAACCTATTCCCGCGGACTCAATGTTTATACGACCATCAATTCGGCCGATCAGAAGGCCGCCGTCGACAGCGTGCGCGCGCACCTCATCGCATACGACCGCAAGTACGGCTACCGCGGACCCGAAGGCTTCGTCGACGTGTCCGTCAAAGCCGGCCGCCCCAAGGCAATCCGCGCCGCGCTCTCGCGCACGGCTTCTTCTCCGTTCATGCTCCCGGCCGTCGTGCTCGAAGCTTCTCAAAAGAAGATCGTGGCGGCGATTTCGCCCAACGAAACGGTCGAGCTCGACGCCGAAAGCCTGCGCTTCGGCAAGCGCTATCTCATTGCAAAGCCAACGAAGCAGATTCAAGACCCGATCCGTCCGGGAAGCATCATCCGCATCATGCGCCGCACGACGGGCAAGGGGGAAAATGCCGTTGAAGGCTGGACGCTCGCCCAGGTGCCCCGCGTCGAGGCTGCGTTTGCTGCCGCAAACTTCAATACCGGCGCGGTGACGGCGCTCGTAGGCGGCTTCGACTTCAGCCTCAACATGTTCAACCATGTCACGCAGGCATGGCGCCAGCCGGGCTCGAGCTTCAAGCCGTTCATCTATTCGGCCGCACTCGACAAGGGCTTCACGCCCGCGACGGTCGTCAACGACGCGCCGATCTCGATCGATCCGAAGCTCACCGGCAACAAGCTCTGGGAGCCGAAGAACTACGACAACAAGTTCGACGGTCCGATGCCGCTCTATCGAGCGCTCGAAAAGTCGAAGAATTTGGTCTCCATCCGCGTGATGCAGGCCATCACTCCCGAGTATGCGCAGCAGTACATCACGAAGTTCGGCTTCTCCGCGAAGGATCATCCTGCAAACCTGCCGATGGCTCTCGGCGCCGGCAGCGTTACCCCATGGCAGATGCTCGGCGCCTACACGATCTTCGCCAACGGCGGCTACCGCGTGCAGCCCTACCTCATCGACCGCGTCGCGGATGCCGACGGCCGCACGCTCATGCAGGCAACGAACCGTCAGGCAGGCGATGAATCCATCCGCGCCATTTCGGAGCGCAACGCCTACATCATGAATTCGCTTCTGCACGGCGTGGCTCTTCGCGGGACGGCGCGGCGCGCCACGCGCGACCTGAAGCGCGGCGACGTCGCGGGCAAGACGGGAACTTCGAACGACAGCAACGACGCGTGGTTCTGCGGCTATGCCGGCAGCACCGTCGCCGTAGGCTGGATGGGCTACGACACGCCGAAGTCTTTGGGTTCGAGCGAAACGGGCGGCGGCCTCATGCTTCCGATCTGGGTCGACTTCATGAAGTCGACCCTGCAGGGCGTTCCCGAAACAATTCGCGTCAAGCCCGAATCCGTGGTTGAGCGCGACGGGCTGCTCTACTACGCTGATCCCGTGCGCGGCGGCAGCGCTGCCGACAGCTTCTCCAGCATCGACGACGGCACAAAAGCGCTTGTGCGAGACCAAATCTTCTGATCTCGGTGAATGCGATCAACGGAAAACGCTCGGGCTTCCGGAAGCGCCGAGCGTTTTTCTTTTTATAGAATGGCTCTCTGCCGCTGCCGCGCTATCGGCCGCGCAGTTTCTCAACAACCTCCTCGGCCACGGCCTTCAGATTTCTGCCGCTTTTCGCCTCAATCCAGTCCTCGTCTTCGCAACGGAAGTGATGTCCGCCGAAATAAGACGCGAGCCAGATTTCCTGAAGCGGCGCCTGAATGTTGATGACGACCTGCCCGCCCGACTCGAGCTCCACCGTGAGAACATTGCCGCTTCGGCTGCAGTCCGCGTCGTCGAACTCAGCCTCGATCTCATCCTGAAGCGTGCCGAGCATCTGGTCGGCCAGAGCGCGGAATTTCGTTTCGTTCATTTTCATCCCATCCAATCGATTCGCATCATGTTGAAAAAGCTCTTCATTTGCGGCAGCCTCACGGCCCTGCTGTCCCTCATGCTCGCCGGCTGCGGCATCAAGGGGGATCTTTATCTGCCCGGCGAGCCTCAGGAACCCGCAGCCGAGCGCGCGGCGCACTGACGCTGCAGCACTTTCACCAGAGAATTAGTCCAAGCATGAAGCAAGAAAACTGCCAGGCCGCTCCGCTCTTTGAGGGCTTCATCCGCCGCGAATCTGCGGGCGGCGCGCTCTTTTGCGAAGACGTTCCCGTCGCCGAACTTGCACGCCGCTTCGGCACGCCGCTCTACGTTTATTCGAAGCGAATGATCGAGTCCCGCTACGATGCCTACGACCAGGCGTTCGGCGACGAAGCGCACGCCGTCTGCTACGCCGCGAAAGCCAATGCCGCGCAGGGAATTCTAGAGCTTCTCGCGCAGCGAGGCGCGGGATTCGATACCGTCAGCGGCGGCGAAATCGAACGCGTTCTCGCCGCAGGCGCCGATCCGAAGAAGATCGTCTTCTCGGGCGTCGGCAAGTCGCGCAAGTCAATCGCAATGGCGATCCTGGCGGGCATCCGCGCCTTCAACATCGAAAGCATCGAAGAGCTCGACCGCATCGAAGCAATCGCGGCCGAACTCAAGAAGACGGCGCCCGTTGCCGTGCGCATCAATCCCGACATCGATGCGCATGTCGACCATCATGTCGCCACCGGCATTGCCGAATCGAAGTTCGGCGTCGACCTCTGCGACGCGCTGCCGCTCTACCGCCGCGCCCATTCTCTTCCCCACATTGAAGTCGTCGGCGTTTCCTGCCACATCGGCAGTCAGATTCAGTCGGCCGCCCCGTACCTTGAGATGGCCGACATGCTCGCCAAAATCGCGAGCGGCCTTGATGCCGAAGGGATCGAATTGAAGCACGTCGACATCGGCGGCGGCGCGGGCATTGCGTACCGCAGCGGCGAGCATGCCCTCCGGCCGCAGGAACTCATCCCCGCCGTGCTCGAGCGCCTCAAGGCTTCGCTCCCGAAGGGGAAGGCCTATGAATACATCGTCGAACCCGGCCGATCGATCGTCGCCGAAGCCGGCATTCTTCTCACGCGCGTCGAATTCATCAAGCGCATCCGCACCGGCAGGCGCTTCGCCATCGTCGATGCTGCGATGACCGACCTCCTGCGCCCGGCGCTCTACGGCGCTTGGCACCATGTCGAACGCGTCGCGCCTGCATCCGAAGGCGCCGAGGAATCGCTTTTCGACATCGCTGGTCCGGTGTGCGAATCGACCGACGTGCTCGCTGAAGGCAGAAGGCTCGCGCTCGCTCAGGACGATCTCCTCGTCTTCCGCAACGCGGGCGCCTACGGCATGTCAATGGCATCGAACTACAACTCGAGACCGCTTCCTTTCGAAATGCTCGTCTCGGACAATCAGGCGATTCCTCTTCAGCGGAACCGCCAGACGCCGCTTGATCTTATTGAAAGCGAGCGCTCGCTTCTCGATCCCGTCGAGCACGAGCGGCGCATTCAGGCCGTGCACGGCCTCGAAGCCGCCGCGCTCGAGGCGGTCCGCGCAATTTAAAATTATTCATTTGCGGGCCGACGGGGTCGCAAAGTAGAATGGATCAACGGCGAATTCCAACGGGAACTCGCCGTTTTTCGCG
>CAZUXQ010000088.1:0-6936 GCA_964624425.1 uncultured Sutterella sp. | reverse complement strand
CGGAGCCTGCAGGAGAAGAGCGTCGGACGCCCGAGAGGCCCGGCGCTCTTTTCGCTTCTTTCGCGGCATGCCGCCGAGGATGCAAGCAAAGCCAGGATGGACTGAGGACAATGACGGCAAAGACGGCACTCGATGAAGAACGCAGAGTCGAGGAGGATGCGAAGAGCATTCTGCGCGCGTTCGACTTGCTTGCGACGGCGGTGCTGCTGATCTTGCCGGACGGCCGCATCGCGGGCGCCAACATCGCGGCGCAGGCGCTCTTCGGCCGAACGGCCCGAGCGCTTGTCGGGACCGACATTGCGCAGTTCGTGCGCGAAGCGCGGCGCTGGCTTGCGGGGGCTGATCAGGACGCGAAGAACACGGAGTTCCAGCCGCGGCCGACGCATCGAACCATGCGCGCCGCCGGCCAAGAAGCCGGGTTCGCCGTCGCGGCCGCCGCAACGCTCGAGCGCGGGCTTCTGCCGTCCGTGCGCGTGCGTGCGGCGCTCTCGCCGCTGCCGGGCGCCGCGAGGCGCTGCTGCCTTCTCGAACTCGTTGAAATCGATGAAGCGCTTCGCTGCGACCGCGAAGAGGTCGAAGAAAGCGTGCGCTTCGCGAACATCGAACTTTTGAGAAACCTCGCGCACGAAATCAAGAATCCGCTTGGCGGCATCCGAGGCGCGGCGCAGCTTCTTGAATCCGAACTCGAGCGCGAAGAGGACCGCGAATGCACGGCCGTGATTCTCCAGGAGGCCGAGCGCCTGCAGTCGCTTGTCGACAGACTCCTGCTGCCGTACCGCAAGCCCGGGAAGGCCGAGCCCGTCAACATTCACGAAGTGCTCGAGCAGGTTCGCAATCTCATCGGTCTTGAATTTCCCGAGACCGTCTCGATCGAGCGCGACTACGACATTTCCGTGCCGCCGGCGGCAGGAGACGCGAATCGTCTGACGCAGGTCTTTCTCAATCTGGCGAGAAACGCGGCGCAGGCGATTGAAGGAGCGGACTCCCCGGCAGGGAGGATTCTTCTGCGCACGCGCGTAGAGCGCGACGCCGTGCTCGTCGAAGGACGCGTGAGAACGGCGCTTCGCGTCGACGTGGCCGACAACGGGCCGGGCGTTCCGAAAGAGCTTCGCGAAAAGATCTTCTTTCCGCTCGTGACGGGAAGAGCCGAAGGCACGGGTCTGGGGCTTTCGATCGTGAAAAGCTTCGTCGAAGAAGCAGGCGGACGCATAACGCTCGAAAGCGAGCCGGGGAGAACAGTATTCAGCGTGACCCTTCCTTTCTATGCCGAGGGACGCTGAAGGCCGGCGAGCGAAAAGGAGAAAAGGAAAGTGCGGCAAAACGCACGAACAAAGATGCGGATGAGTCACAAGAAGGCACTGCGATGACGATTGAAATGCTGAAGGAGACGGGTTCGGGAGCGCCCGTCTGGGTGGTCGACGACGACAACGCCATCCGCTGGGTGCTCAACCGCGCGCTTCGCCGCGCCGGAATCGCCTGCCGCACGTTCGACCGCGCGCAGGGTGCGCTCGACGAGCTCTCCCGCGCGATGGCGGAAAAAGACGCGCTCCCGAGCGTTCTTGTTTCCGACATTCGGATGCCGGGCATGTCCGGGGTCGATCTTCTCGCGCAGGCAAAGAGCATGCTCCCCGATCTGCCGATCATCATCATGACGGCTTTTTCGGACTTGGAGAGCGCCGTGTCGTCCTTCCAGGGGGGCGCATTCGAGTACCTCGCCAAGCCTTTCGACGTCGCCAAGGCCGTCGACCTGATCGGACGCGCCATGCAGGATGCGGCGCACCGGCAGAGCGAGAGGGCAAAGAAGGCGGACGCCGCTGAACCTGCGGGTTCTGAAGAGCGCCGAGCGGCCGACCGAATTGCCGCCGAGGCCGGCTCTTCGGTTCCCGACCTGATCGGTCAGGCGCCTGCCATGCAGGACGTCTTCCGCGCGATCGGGCGCTTGTCGCAAAGCAGCGTCACCGTGCTTCTCACGGGCGAATCGGGTGCGGGCAAGGAAGTGGTTGCAAGAGCCATTTGGAAGCACAGCCGCCGCGCCAAGGCGCCTTTCATCGCCATCAACATGGCGGCGATTCCGAAGGAGCTGCTGGAGAGCGAACTCTTCGGACACGAAAAAGGAGCCTTTACGGGCGCGACTGCCACGCACTACGGCCGCTTCGAGCAGGCTAAGGGCGGCACGCTCTTTCTCGACGAGATCGGCGACATGCCGATGGAGCTTCAGACGCGCCTTCTGCGCGTGCTTTCGAGCGGCAGCTTCTACCGCGTGGGCGGGCGCCGGCTCATCGAGTCCGACGTGCGCATTATCGCCGCCACCAATCAGGACCTTGAAGCGCGCGTTCGCGAAGGTCTTTTCCGCGAAGACCTTTACCATCGCCTCAACGTAATTCGCCTGAAGCTGCCGCCGCTTCGCGAACGCAGGGAAGACGTCGGTCCGCTCGCGCGGCGCTTTCTGCTGTCGGGCGCGGCCGAGCTCGGCGTCGAGCCCAAGACGCTTTCGGCCGACGCACAGAAGGTGATCGAAGCCTTTCCGTTCCCCGGAAACGTGAGGCAGCTCGAAAATCTCTGCCGCTGGCTCCTCGTCATGGCGCCTTCGCATGAAGTGTGCGCCGAGGATCTGCCGCAGGAGTACAAGGACTATTGGTCGAAGATCTGCCGCGAAGCGCCGGCAGGCGCCGCTCGATCGAATGCTCGTTCTGCAGCGCCGTTCTCCTTCAATGAAAAGCCGCGGCCTGCTGAGGCGCATGCGCTGCCCGGCAGCTTCGAGGCGGCGCCGCTCGACTGGACGGCCGAGCTTGAGGCCGAAGCGGACTCTCGCCTCGCGGCGGGCGAAACGGGGTTCTGGCATGCGCTTTCGGCTGCTTTTGAGCGCACGCTCATTCGCTCGGCCATGCATGCGACGAAAGGACGGCGAATCGAGGCGGCCGAACGCCTCGGCGTCGGACGCAACACGCTTACGAGAAAGATTCAGGAGCTCGATATGGAGGATGAACTTGAGAGAAGTGCAGGAAAAGGCTCGGATGGAATTTCAGTCAAAGGCGGCCTGCATGCCTGACGGCTTCATTGCTTGCGCAGTCTGCCGTGGATTTTGAACTTGCGCCCGGCATATACGCGCATCGCGGCAGGCTCAATCCGCCTGATGCGGCGCCAACGGCCGAGAACGGCCGCCGCGGCATTCTCTTCGTGCTGATGCCCGGCTACGGCCCGGCCGTGCCGATTCGAGAGAGCGGCATGACGGACGAAGCTTGGGCGGCTCGTCTCAGCGCGATCGTGCGGCCGAGAGGGTTCGCCTCGTCGCCGCAGATCGACCGCGGTTCGGCGCTTCCCACCGTCTATCGCTGGCTCAGGTCGGCGGGACTTCCTGCGGACATGATTGCCAAAGAATCGCGCATCACCGTCTGGCCGCCCACTTGGGGCGAAGAGGCCGGCGCGCTTCATGCAGACCAATGGGTGATGGGCGCCGTCAGGCGCAGCGGCGGCTTCTTGAAGACGCTCGAAGCGCTCGAGCCCAGACTCGTTGTCTTTGTCTCGAACTACCTTTTGAGAGCCGTCAATCAGCCGCAGCTCGCCGAGAGGCTCGCCGCTTCGATCGGCCGGCCTGCATCGCCTGCAAGACGCCTCACCGACACGCGCCTTCGCGTTATGGGGCAGCGCTGGACGAGAGCGGCGCTCATTGCGCTGCCGATTCCGTCGCCCAATGCAACGGCCGCATTTGAGGCAGAATTAAAAAATGGTCTCAGCTGCTTCTTCGAAAACGGCTGAGCGTCCATTCTTTTCTCAAGCGATTCGTTCTTCAATGCCCATCTATCTCACCGGCCGCAAAGAGGTCGGCGCATGGCTCGCTCAGCCGGGCCTAAAAAAGGTCGAGGCCGGCGGCGCCGAGTTTTATCTCCCCGCAGTCGAGCCGCGCTCGAGGCAAGCGGCTCTCGAAGCGATTCTTCCGATGCTCGACGCCGACATCGAAAAGGGCGAGATGAAGAAGCGAAGCAAGACGCGCGCCTCGATTTTCAAGCTTGCAGACGGCTCGAACATCTTCGCAAAGGCCGTTTGGACGACGAAGATGCCCTTCGTGAATCGTCTGCGCTATCTCGTCGCGCCGTCGCGCAGCCTCTGGGCCGCCGCCGTAAGCAGAAGGCTCGAAGAGATCGGCATTCCTACTCCGGCCGTGCTCGCCGCGGGCGAGCGCCGCCGGCACGGCATGCTCGCCGCTTCCTACCTCGTCACCGACGTGCTTGAGAAGGGAGAACAGCTTTCCGTCTGGTTCTCGGCGACGGAGGCCGACGACGACGCGATTCTCAGTCGTCTCCGAGACGCAGGCGCCGTCATGCGTCTGATGCATGAAAAGGGCGTTTCGCACCGCGATGCGACGCCGCTCAACAGCTACGTCGAATGCGATGAGGACGACGAGGGCGGCAGGGGACGAATCGGTTTCTGGGATCTCGATCCGGTCGTGCTCATGAATAAGCCCGTGCCTGCAGCGGATGCCGCAGAGCGCTACGCGCAGTATCTCGGCGGCTTTCTTCGCGCGCTGGACCGCAATCCCCATGCGGCGGAACGAAGCGAACGGCTTTTCGACGCCGCGGCGTTGGTCGAATGCATCGCGGGCTTCGAGCCGGAATCCGTGAAGCGCCAGGCGGCCGCAATGCTCAAAGAAAGTCTTGACGGCATGACGGCGCGAGGCAAGGGCCTTGCGCGTCAAGTTCGCTTCTGATCGACGCCGTCGGCTCCGCGTTTTGCCGCTTCGCGCCCGGCACGCTTATTCTGCCGGCAAGACTGCTGCGAGAGCAACGAAAACTGGACAATCGGATTCCCGACCCGAACGCGCCGTGAGCGCAGTCTCAAGAAAACCTGAGTTTAGAAGTTGGCGGCTTTTTAGATATGGCAAATCCCCTGCACCAGCAGGTTGGTCAGGGGATCCATTGGAAATTCTCTGCAGTTGCATCATAGCGAGCATTACCGGCGGCACGGCATCTGCCGGCGTACGGTACCGAGCGTGCAGGCAGCGAGCCAGCTCGGCCCTGCTCATAAAGCGGCTCAACGGCGTCAGACTGCATGCGCGCATGATCTTCTCGATGTCGCTCTCCTTGTCCTTGCTTTGCTTGGCGAGCTTGATCAGCGCCATCGTGTCCAAGTGCTCATTGCCGCGGCGCACGCCAGCCGTAAATCCTGCATGGAGGAACTGGACATCGTTTTCGCCCTTGGGCAGCACCGCAACGGTCGCCTCCCGCAGTGCTCGGCAGATCCTCGGAATGCTCAGCGGCGTCTGCTGCTCATCCAAGCGGTGCTGCACGAGCCTCAGCAAAAGAAGCGCCAGAAGACAGGTCATGATGTGCCCGCGGATGTGATCGGAGTTGCGGACATACATCGGCCTCAAGCCCAAATGCGTCTTCATAATGCGGAAGCACTCTTCAATCCGCACGAGCTGGTGATAAGCGCCGGCGATCTCCATGCCGGTCAGCTTGCCGTCATGGTTGTTGGATTCGGGCGGCGTGCCATACACGACGGCGGCAAAGCCGCAGTACTTGAGCTTGCGGTCATAGGTCTCTTGATCGATGTCCGCAATTGGCTGCTCGGCGGCATTCGCCGTTTTGGCGATCGAACCCCAGCCGGTCTTCCTCGGTCCCAGTTTTTTGCCCGCCGCCTGCTTTGCCTTCACGATCTCGGCCCAAACCTTGAGGATGGCTTCATCACGCTTGCGCCGCTTCTCGTTGCAGGTCAAAGCCAGCGTGCAGCTGATGCTTGCATTCGTGCCTGATTTCTTCCAATTTTTAATCGTCAGGTACTTCCCGGCTTCAGGGTTGTTCGGGTTGATCAGCTGGTACTTCGAAAGATCGAGCATCTGCTTCTCGAGCTCAGCATCAAACTGCGTCACCCTCTGCACCACGAGACAGCCAAGTTGAGCTTCCTTCAGCATTTTTAGATTTTTCACTGAGTTGAGGCCGCGATCTGCAACTACGACCGCATCTGTGATGCCATGCTTGGCTTTCAAGTTGTCAATCGACTGCTTCATCGTACGGAATTCCGACGCATTTCCGGCATAGACCTCAAAGTCCATAGGAAAGCCGTTTTGGTCAATCACGAGCGCAATGGACACGATCGGCAGATCGAACCGATGCTCCTTGGAGGGACCGCGCATCCGCAGGAATTCGATGCGCTCATCGGCCAAGCGAGCGAAGAATTCCGCGGGCAATGCTTCCGGAATGATCTCGCCGTCCTCATCGAAGCAATCTGCCGGAAGGCGACCGCAAGCTTGTTCCTGCTTGACGAACTCCAAGAAACGTTCCGGAAAGTCCGCTTGCGCACAGCCCATTTCCACATCGGTCAAGGGCGCCTCGAAATACACGTTCGTCACGTCATAAAAGACGAGTCGAGCGCGGCCGGATCCCATGCTGGCATCCAAGCGCTGGTTGATCCATTTGAGGATGGCGTCTTTGTTTGTCTTGAGGAATGAGAACGTGCTGCAGAAGGCGTCAAGCGGCATCTCCGCGGCCGGATCGCCGAGAAAGCCATCCTTGGAGCTGAAGCTGAAAAGCACGGAGGCAGGATCAAGCACCTTGGTGAAGGCGAGAAACGAAGCGGCGGCGTTGACGTCAAAAGTGATGCGAGCGTCCTCCTGAAGCCGAGCAAGTTTCGGCGGGAGTTTGAGTACGTCGTTCCAAAGGCTTCGCAACGGGTAATGGCCGTAATGCAGCAGCGGCAGCGCTTTGCTCGAAGCAGTCTCTGCACAGGCCAGCGCACGTTCAGCCTCTTCAAGTCGAACTTGAACGGCGGCTTCTTTTTTCTCCTGACGGTTGTTCTGGTACTGCGCCCGAAGCTTGTCGAGCGCCTGCGGGTCCTTCGCCAGCAGCTCGTCTAGCCGCCCGAAATTTTTAACCACGCGTGAACTGTCCCCACTTTGTGAGACAGATTTTTGACCGACAGCGCATCAAGGCTCTTGAATTG
>CAZUXQ010000087.1:0-6944 GCA_964624425.1 uncultured Sutterella sp. | reverse complement strand
CTGCAATCATTGGCTTCGGCGGGGATTGGCGTCTTTGGAACTGAGAAACTCGGGAAAATGGTTCAGCCGTCCGTCAAAGCAATAAGACGGCAAGCCGCCTTCAAAAGCAAAGAAGCCGGACGGAAATCTGCTTCCTTCGTCCAGCTTTTCCGCTTTGTTTGAGCGCAGAGTTTCTCCGCCCGGCTCTCTCAGTCGAGCGCCTCGTCCTTCATCGCCTTGATCTGCTCGGAAATCATGCCGAAGCGCCGTTCGCGCCCTTCGAACCAGCGCAGCGCCTCGTCGAATTCGGCTTCGCCGAAATCGGGCCAGAGACTGCCGCAGAAAAAAATTTCCGCGTACGCCGTCTGCCAGAGAAGAAAATTCGAAATGCGCTGCTCGCCGCCCGTGCGAATCAAAAGGTCGACGTCGCCCGCAGCAGAACCCGCATAGTTCGTGGCGAGCATGGACTCGAGGTTCTTGGGCGTCATTTCGAGCCCGGACTTGGCAACGCGAGCGGCTGCCTGGCAAATATCCCACCGGCCGCCGTAGTTGGCGGCGATGTTTATCTGCATCGTCTTCCCGGCGGCCGTTGCCTTCTCAGCGCTTGCGATCGCAGCCTTCACGTCTTCGGGAAACGGCTCGAGGTCGCCCACCACGCGGATGCTCAGTCCCGCTTCGCCGAGCTCGCCTTCCCATCGGTGCAGGCTGTAGGCGAAGAGACGCATGAGCGTCTCGACTTCCGGCTCGGGACGGCGCCAGTTTTCGCTCGAGAACGCAAAAACCGTGAGCGCCTTGACGCCCCGCGTGGCGGCAAACTCAATTACGTTTCTCAAAGCAAGCACCCCCTGGCGGTGCCCTTCCGCTCGGGGAAGATGCCGGCGCTTGGCCCAACGTCCGTTGCCGTCCATGATGATGGCGACGTGATGCGGGATAGGAGAATGTTGACGCATGGGATGAGGAAGCTGCTTGGAGAATGGAGAGAAGCGCGAATGAGCGCGCGCAGTAGGAGAGAAGTTTAGCAGTACGCGAAGTTGCGCATAAGGCGCGATCGCTGCCAAACGCTTCAAGGCGCAGAACAGCTTGGATTCGCCGCAATCGTCGACGCCGAAACGAAGCTGCGCATGCCGGACACAAACAAGAAAAGCCCGCCGGAAGTTTCTTCTTTCAGGCGAGCCTTCGTTCGGAAAATCGTGCGGCGGATTAGACCGTCATGATTTCCTTTTCCTTTTCTGCGATCACCTTATCGATTTCGGCGATGTACTTGTCGGTGAGCTTCTGAACTTCCGCCTCAGCGCGGCGCTGATCGTCTTCGGAAATTTCCTTGTCCTTGCAAAGGCGTTCCATGTTCGCGTTGGCTTCGCGGCGCAGATTGCGGATCGCGACCTTGGAATCTTCGCCGAAGCCCTTCACGATCTTCGTGAGTTCGCGGCGGCGTTCTTCGGTGAGCGGGGGTAGCGGCACACGAATGAGGTCGCCCGCGACCGCCGGATTCAAACCGAGATCCGAGTCGCGAATCGCCTTTTCGCAAACCTTCACCATGCTCTTTTCCCAAGGCTGGACGGTCAGCGTATGGGCGTCGCCCACGCCGATCTGAGCCACCTGATTGATCGGAGTCGGGCTGCCGTAGTAGTCAACCCTGATGTGGTCGAGAAGGCCGGGACTCGCGCGGCCCGTGCGGATCTTGACCATGTCTTCGCGCAGCGTTTCAACGGTGCGCCCCATCTTGTGTTCGGCCTGCTTTAGATATTCAGCAGCTGTCATGTTCGGATCTCTCCAATAAACACTTGTCGCCGATGATCTTTTTCTTGCTTTCACGCCGGACCATCGGAAACAGAGCGGTCGCTTCCCGGCGCTTGACTGAAGGCGCACCCGAAAGCACGAATTGATGCCGCAGCGCCGCTTCGAAGCCTGAAGCGTCGAGCCGCGCCCCTGAAATTCTTCCGACGCTCCCTGCCCGATGCTTCGCGCATCGAGCAGGGATCCGCCGCACCCAACGGAAATTCTAGCTTAGCTGTGAACGAGCGTGCCTTCTTTTTCGCCGAGAAGGACGCGCTTCAAAGCGCCCTTCTTATTGATGTTGAAGACCTTGATCGGCAGGCCCTGTTCGCGGCAGAGCGCGAAAGCGGTGGCATCCATCACCTTCAGGTTGGAGCGAAGCGCCTGATCGAACGTGATTTCGTCGAACATCGTCGCGGCCGGATCCTTCATCGGATCGCTTGTATAAATGCCGTCGACCTTCGTAGCCTTGAGAACGATCTGAGCGCCGATTTCCGCGCCGCGCAGCGCGGCCGTCGTATCGGTCGTCATGAAGGGGTTGCCGGTGCCGGCCGCGAAAATCACGACGCGGCCGAGACGCAGATGACGCAGCGCCTTGCCGCGAATGTATGGTTCGGCGACCTGTTCGATATGGAGCGCCGACTGCACGCGCGCTTCAACGCCGTTGTTGCGGCAGCAGTCCTGAAGAGCCATGGCGTTCATGACGGTTGCGAGCATGCCCATGTAGTCGCCCGTGGCGCGATCCATTCCGGTAGCGCCGAGCGCAACGCCGCGGAAGATGTTGCCGCCGCCCACGACGATGCCGATTTCGACGCCGAGATCAGTCACGGCCTTGATTTCTTCAACCATGCGCTGCAGCACGGTCCGGTTGATGCCGAATGCATCGTCGCCCATAAGGGCTTCGCCCGAAAGCTTAAGAAGAATGCGCTTATAGACAGGCTTGATCTCTTGTTCCATCTTGCTTGGCTCCAACCGATTGAATGAAAGAAAGGCACGCGTGCATTGATTTCGAAACGCGGCCGCAGCCGCGCGCCGGAACGTTTCGCTCAGCCGAATCGTCGCGATTATAAAAGGCGCACGCAAAATCTCCTAGGGAGATTTCGCAGAGAGGCCTGTCGAGAAGCGGCTTCTGCGCCTGACGCCGGCAAGGGAAGTCCGCCCGATCTTAAGCGGATTCGGGCAGACAAGGAGAGAATCGGCTTGCAGTGAGCAGCCTTTGCCTTTCGGAAGCCTTTTGAACGTCGGCCGGCATCGCCCGTTCTTCAAATGCCGAATTGTTCGGATCAGGCGAGCTTTTCGAGGCGTTCGCGAGCGATGCCGGCAAGATAGGTCGCCGCAGCCGGAATCACTTCATCGTTCGAATCGAACTTCTGATTGTGAATCTGCGCCGCATGCGCCTCGTCGCGCAGACCGAAACGCACGATCGTGCCCGGCACCCTGAGCTGGTATTCGGCAAAGTCTTCGCCGCCCATCGAGATCGGGAATTTGTCGTTCGCGAATTCTTCGCCGAAATGCGCCTTCACCCATTCGCACGCATGGCGGGTCGTGTCGGCATGGTTGATCACGGCCGGCACCAGACGATCGTACTTCACTTCGGCCTCGGCGCCGTTGGTCTCGGCAATGCCCTGCGCCATTCTGCGCATTTCGGCTTCGATTTGTTCTCGAACGGCCTGGCTGAACGTGCGCACTGTGCCCGACAGGGTTGCGAAGTGCGGAATGACGTTGGGCGCATTGAAGCCGCCCGCATTCACCGAGCAGACCGAAAGCACGGCCTTCTCGATCGGATCCACCTTGCGAGAAACGATCGTCTGCAGGGCGCCCACAAGCTGCGCGGCGATCGGCACCGGGTCAACGCCGAGATGCGGACGGGCGCCGTGAGCGCCCACGCCCTTGATCGTGATGTAGAAGAAATCGCACGAAGCCTGCGCCGGGCCGAAGCAGAATCCGACGACGCCCTTGTCGAGCGTGCCTTCGCCGTGAGCGCCGTAAATTTCGGCGACGCCGTACTTCTCGAGAATGCCCGCTTCGCAGATGCGAAGCGCGCCGCGGCCGATTTCTTCAGCCGGCTGAAAGACGGCGAGCAGGCGGCCCGGGAAATCGCGGTGCGAATGAAGCCAGCGCACGGCCCCCATGAGCCAGGTCGTGTGGCCGTCATGGCCGCATGCGTGGCAGCGGCCTTCGACGACGCTCTTCCAGGCGTTCTCGGAGCAGTCGTTCATCGGGAGCGCGTCCATGTCGGCGCGAAGCGCGACGGTCTTCCCGGGACGATTGCCCTCAATGAGCGCAAAGACGGCGCCTTCGACCGATTCGGCGTCGATCTTGCCGGCAGGCACGCCCCAAGCCTGGAGCGTTTCGACGATCCTGCCGCATGTGCGGGCGGTTTCGAAGCCGAGCTCCGGATGCTGATGAATGTCGCGGCGGAATTCGCGCAGTTCGTCGTGCCACTCGACGAGTTCGGGGAAGCACTTGTTCTGCAGAACGACGGCGCCAGCCATGTTTCTCTCCTCAATGATGCTGCGGCCGCCTGCAGGAACGCGCCGCCGAACCGCTTCGACCTGCCGGCGGTTCGAGACATGCGCGGCCCGCAAAGCTCTTTGCCGCAAAAGATGAATTTACCGCCTGCCGCCTCATCCTGCCAAGGTCTTTCTCTGAGCGGTTTTCCTCAGGCGTCTTGCGGAGCGACAGGCGCAGGCATTTTGCCGACGGCTTCCGAACGTCCCTCTTCGAGCGGCGCTTCTGCAATTCTTTGAAATATTCTTCCTTGCGCCTTTCACAGAAATTTGACGCAACATCGCGGGCAAATCGGCGCTCTCATGGCAGAATGAATCTGCAGGCATGATTCGAGCCCGCGGAAAGCGCCGGCTTTGCAGGCGCAACAGTCTTCGTTCAAGACGACAAAACGCTTTCAGGCCGGCTCCGGAGGTATGAAATATGAAAAACAACACGATGTTTGCGGCCGCCCTTTCCGTCGTCTTCGCCGCCGGCACCGCCGCAGCGGCCGACCTCGATGCGCCGCCCCCTTATGCGGGCGACGTAGACCTCAAGCAGCTTCAGGCGCCTCAGCCCGCACGCACGCTGCCGCCGAAGCCGCCTGAAGAAGGTATGTCCTTGGCGCCGAGCAAGGCCGACATGGAAAAAGCGCGTCAGGATCGCGAAAAAGGCGTTGTTCCCAATATCCCGAGCAACCGCACGAACACGAAGATCGAAGAAGTTCGCGACCAGAACAACAACGTCACGAGCTACGTCGTGACGCCGGGTTCGACGCAGATTCCCTACAAGATCGAAAACCTCGCCGACCGTCCGATCGACACGACGCCGGGCGGCAACCCGAGCGGCACGCTCGGCACGCCGAAGTTCATTGAGTTCTCCTGGTAAGCCGAGTCCCGGCAGATCATCCAAAACAGACAGCCTGAAGGCGCCCGATCTCAAGCCTCCGCAAGCGCTTGAGCCGAACGCCTCTCTCGTCCTCAGCATTTTTTATGGCCCAGTCCCGACGAATTCAGATGCTGCGCGGCATCGAGTGGTTCAAGCGCGCGCTCGCCGCAGTAAAGAAGCAGCCGACGGCCTTCACGGGCATCGTGATCTTCGCCTTCCTCGTGAGCGGCATGATGTCGAGCATGCCTTATGCCGGCATGGTGCTTGCGTGCATCTGGATGCCTTATGCGTCGATTCTGCAGGCCTTTGCGGCCCGCGACTCGCTTGCCGGGAAAGTGCCGAGCTATCTCGTGCTCGCCGAAACATGGCGCGATCGCCCGAGCCGCCGTCCGCTCATTTCAATCGGCATCCTTTCGGCCGTTTGGATGGAGGTCGACAGCTTCATCTTCGCCGTGCTCGGCAGGGATCAGCTCGCGCAGTGGCGGATCTCCGCAGAAGGCGTCGACGTGTCGAGCCTTGCGGCGAATTTCCCGACCTCAGGCTTTGTCGCCGCATTCGCGCTCTATCTGCCGCTTCTTGCGCTTACGCTCTTCTCGCCGCTTCTCATTGTTTTGAAGCGCCAGAACTTCACGAAGAGCCTCTTCTACTCCTTTTTCGGCGTGCTGAAGCATATCGCGCCCATCATCGTGTTCGCGGCCGTTCTGGCCTTCAGCGGCGCCTTCATTCTCATCGCGCTCGACGCGGTCTTCACGCTCATGGGAATTCCCTCTGCGCTGTTCTTCGCGGCGCCTTTCTTTGCGGCCGTCTGCTCGGCAGTCGCGCAGGCGGGAATTTGGCTGATGTACGAAGACATTTTCGGCTGAGCCGGCAAAGTCAAGATCAGAAAAGCGTTTCCTGCCTGATGTCGTCCAGATCGACGGGCGTGCTCACCGTGAGCCCGAGAAGGCGCACGCCTGCGGCAGGCAGTTCCGACGATTCGAGAAGGCGCTTCGCGCCCGCAAGGATCGACGCTTCCGAAAGAAACGGGGTTCCCGACGTGAAGCTTCGCGTCTTCGTTTCGAAACTGGGGCTTCGGATCTTGAGCGTCAGGGTGAGGCCCGCAAAGCCGGCCCTTTTCATTCGCCGCTCAAGCTCATGCGCGAGGCCTCGAATCTTCTCCAAAACGGCTGCATTGCCTCTTACGTCTTCGACGTAGGTTTCTTCGCGGCCGACGCTCCTTCTCTCGCGCTTGGAGAGCACCGGACGGTCGTCGATCCCGCGCGCGAACTTGTAGAAAGTCATCGCCATCGAGCCGAAATGCTTTTCAAGCACGGCAAAAGGCATGGCTCGCAAGGCTCTGCCCGTTGCAACGCCGATTTGGCGAAATCGCTTTGCCGTAGCCGGTCCTACGCCCCAGAACGCTTCAATCGGAAGTTCGTCTATGAAGGCCTGCGCCTTATCCGGATGAATCGTGCAGAGGCCGTCGGGCTTTCGCCAGTCGCTCGCGATTTTGGCGAGGAACTTGTTGTAGGAAATGCCCGCGCTGGCGACGAGATTCAGTTCGCGGCGGATGTCGCCCTTGATGCAGCGGGCGACTTCGAGGCCGAACTCGAGGCCGAGCTTGTTGTCGGTGACGTCGAGGAACGCCTCGTCGATCGAAATCGGCTCGATCAAGTCGGCGTAGCGGCGAAGGATTTCGTGCACCTGCGCCGATACGGCTTTGTAGTGATGCATCCGGCCTTCGACGAAGATGAGGTTCGGACAGAGTTCCTTCGCGCGCATGCTCGGCATTGCGGAGCGCACGCCGAAACATCTCGCTTCGTAGCTCGCCGTCG
>CAZUXQ010000086.1:0-6979 GCA_964624425.1 uncultured Sutterella sp. | reverse complement strand
CTTCTGGAGCGCCGCCTTGGAATTGACGTCCTCGGGCAGCGCTTCGTCGTAAAACTTGAAAATGAGTTCTTCGTCGACAAGCACGTCGGGACGGCGCGTCTTGTGCTCGAGCTCGCGGATTTCTTCGATCTGTCTGCGGTTGTGCTTCAGGAAGCTGAATTCGCCTTCGATTTCGCCCGGCACGAGCGCCTCGCGGATAAAGATCTCGCGAGAAAGCGCCGGATCGTGCTTTGCGAAGCTCACGCGGCGCTGCTGATAAATCGTGAGGCCGTAGAGCGTGCCGCGCTCCATGGCGACGACTTCGCCGCGGCGCTTCTCCCAATGAGGCTCCGACCAACTGCGGCGCATGAGGTCGCCCGCCGCAGCTTCGATCCACTCAGGCTCGACATCAGCGACGCAGCGCGCATAGAGCTTCGACGTTTCCACAATCTGAGCGGCGAAAATCCAGCGCCCCGACTTCTTGACGCGCATGGATCCGGGCCAAATCCAGAATTTGATCCCGCGCGCGCCGAGATAAGGCGGCTGCCGGAAGTCGCTTTCGACCGCCTTCGATCCGATATTGCCGAGAAGGCCGGCGAGAAGCGCGCGGTGCACTTCTTCAAAGGTCGCCGGCACCGCATTCATGCGCCAGCCGAGCTCGAGCGCAAGCGCTTCGAGCTGCTTTTCAACCTCGCGCCATTCGCGAAAGCGTCGCGGCGACAAGAAGCGGCGCTTCAATTCAGCATCGAACCTGCGGCTGCTTTCCTTTTCGCTTCGCGCTTTTTCGAACCAGTCCCAAAGCTTCACGTAGGAGAGAAAATCCGAACGTTCGTCGGAAAGCTTCCTGTGCGCTTCATCTGCGGCTTGCTGCGCGTCGATCGGCCTCTCTCGCGGATCCTGAACGGAAAGACCCGACGTGATGACGAGAAGCTCCCTCAGAGCGCCGAACTGGCTGCCCGCCAAAAGCATGCGTCCGAGCTTCGGGTCGACGGGAAGCTTCGCGAGTTCGCGCCCGACAGCCGTGAGCACGCTCACGGTCTCGGCTTTTCCTCCGGCGGCGTGCGGCGGATGCTTTTCTTCGGCGACGGCGCCGAGCTCCTGCAGGATGGCGAAGCCGTCCGCAATCGCTTTCGGGGGCGGCGCCTGCACGAAGGGGAAGGCGCGGATGTCGCCCAAACGCAGACTCATGGCGCGCAGAATGACCGCCGCGAGATTCGAACGCATGATTTCCGGATCAGTGAAGGCAGGACGGCGGCTGAAGTCGTCTTCGGAATAAAGGCGAATGCATATGCCTTCGGCGACGCGGCCGCAGCGGCCTGCGCGCTGGTTGGCGGAAGCTTGGCTGATGGGCTCGATCAAAAGCTGCTCGACCTTCGAGCGGTAGGAATAGCGCTTTACTCGCGCATAGCCAGGGTCGACCACGTAGCGGATGCCGGGCACCGTAATGGACGTTTCGGCGACGTTCGTCGCGAGCACGATGCGGCGCATGGCGCCCGGCTTGAAGACGCGGTCCTGCTCAGAAGCGGAGAGTCTCGCATAGAGCGGCAGAATCTCGGCCTTGCCGGCGCAGGTTTTTCGGAGAAAGTCGGCCGTTTCGCGAATTTCGCGCTCGCCGGGACAGAAGACGAGAATGTCGCCGCGGCCGGCCGCTTCGAGTTCGTCAACGGCGTTCTTGATCGCATCCAGCATCGTTCGATCGTCTTCTTCATCGGCATCTTCCATCGGACGGTAGCGGATTTCCACGGGATATGCGCGCCCGGAAATTGCAAGCACCGGCGCGGGCTTGCCGTCCTTTGAGAAATGCGCGGCGAAGCGCTCGGCGTCGATCGTCGCAGAAGTCACGATCACCTTGAGATCGGGGCGGCGCGGCAGCAGACGCTTCAGATATCCCAAAAGAAAGTCGATGTTGATCGAACGCTCGTGAGCTTCGTCGATGATGATGGTGTCGTAGGCGCGAAGCATCGGATCCGTCTGCGTTTCGGCAAGCAGGATCCCGTCCGTCATGAATTTGAGCGAGGCGCCCGGCGACGCGCTGTCCGTGAAGCGCACCTTGAAGCCCACGATGTCGCCCAAAGGCGTTTTCAATTCTTCGGCGACGCGCTTTGCGATGGAGCTCGCCGCCAGCCGGCGGGGCTGCGTGCAGCCGATGCGGCCCGCTTCGCCGCGCCCGGCCATGAGGGCGATCTTCGGAAGCTGCGTCGTTTTGCCAGACCCCGTTTCGCCGCAGACGACCACAACTTGATTTTCGCGAATGGCCTTAATGATTTCGCCGGCACGCTCCGAAACAGGAAGTCCCGGCATGAGCTCGAAAGGCGGCACGGGCGTGCGGCGCTCCTTCCAGGAAACGCGGCGCTCGACCGGACGAGAGGCGTTTCTGCCGCCTTGCCTGCGAGCCTGACGTTCCTGCAAGCGATCAGGATTCGCGCGGCGCTCGCCCTCTCGTCGAGCGGGCGACGGCTCTCTCGCCTCTCCCGAGCGCCGGCGATTCTCGCGAATCTCCTTGCGGGCGGCCGTCAAAACGGCGCGCCCTTCCGTCTTGGCGGACCGCTTCGCTTCGGATCCGCGGTCTCCGGCAGATGCAGCCGCACGCTGACGCTCAAGGCCGCCGAACCTTCCGGCTGCGAGACGCCGCAGCACCTCGAAACCCGCCAAACGGCCTTGACCGCGAGCACTCGATCGCGAAGAAGCGGAAGATCCCGAGGCCGCGTTTGCCTGGCCGGACGCGCGGCTTGCCGAAACCGGCTCCTGAAATGCGTCGGCCTTCTTTTCGGCATCTTCTCTGCGGGCCTCTTCCGAAGCCGCATCACGGAACACCAGGCCCGAAGACGCTGCGGCAAGCGCAGCGCCGAAAGCCCCCTTGGGCGCAGTCTTCGGCGCGCAGCCCTTGGACTTGCACGGTTCGGATTTGATTCCGACAGGCTTGGAAGCGAATCTTTCCGCCGCAGCGCTGCCGCTCGTCTTGAAGCCGGATTTCTTTCCTGCCGGCTTCCGCTTCGCGATCGAGCGTTCGCCTTCCTGGCGCTTCTTGCGGCGCAGAGCCTCTTCTTCGGCGCGCCTCTGCGCCTCCCTGCGCCGAGCTTCTTCCAGCGCCTGGTTCACATCCGCGCGAACTTTTTGAAATGCCGCGAATAGAGCTCGATCTGCCATAAGCCAACCAGTGTTCTTGAGTTTGGGATCCGAGTCCGGACGGATTCTGCTGCGCGGGCATTCTACCGGATGGGCCGAAGCAATCCTTGGCGAACGCTCCCGAAGAAATGCATGTTCGGCCCGACCGTCAAGCCGAAGCATGCAGCGATGCGATACACTTCACATCGCAGTTCGCTCGGCTCTCGGTTTGAAAGAGCATGAGACGGCAGCGCGTTTCCGTTGCGAACCCGGTCGAGCGGCATTTATTTTTATTTGCATCTTCTTCAGGAGCAGCCTCATGACCCGCATGGTCAACTGCATCAAGCTCAAGAAAGAAGCCGAAGGCCTTCAGCATCCTCCCTTCCCCGGCGAACTCGGCGTGCGCATCTGGCGCAACGTGAGCAAGGAAGCATGGGCCGAATGGACCCGTCTGCAGACGATGATGGTGAACGAATACGGCCTCAACCTCGCCGACGGCGCCGCGCGCAAGCATCTGCAGGAGCAGTGCGAGCGCTACTTTTTCGGCGACGGCGGCGGCGTGTCGATTCCGAACTACGCTGCGCCGAAGGAACAGTAAGCCGTCGCGTCAAATCCGTCTTCGAAAACTGAACAAAAGGGCGTTCGATCCCGCTATCGACGCGCCCTTCGAATTCTTTGGGAAAAGCCGCCGTCAGCGCCTGAAGGTCTTCACGCCTTCGTTCGTGCCGAGAAGCAGCGCGTCGGCGCCGCGGTTCGCAAAGAGACCGACCGCGACCACGCCGGGCCACGCATTGATCGTGTCTTCCATGGCGCGCGGGTCGGTGATGGAAAGGCCGGAGGCGTCGAGGATCGAGCAGCCGTTGTCGGTTACGAAGTCGCGCAGCTTCACTGTCGCGCCGACGCCTTCAAGGCGGCGCTTCACGGCATTGGCGGCCATCGGGACGACCTCGACGGGGAGCGGAAACTTGCCGAGCACCTCGACCTTTTTCGACTGATCGGCTATGCAGACGAAATTTTTGGAAATCGACGCAACAATCTTTTCCCGCGTGAGCGCGCCGCCGCCGCCCTTGATCATCGAGAAGGAGCCGTCGATTTCGTCGGCGCCGTCGATGTAGACGCCGATTTCTTCTACTTCATTCATGTCGAGCACCCTGAAGCCGAGCGCTTCGAGCTTTTTTGTCGAGCGCTCCGAACTCGATACGCAGGCCGGGATCTGATCGCGAATTGCGACGAGTTCGTCGATGAAGAGGTCGACCGTCGAGCCGGTCCCAACGCCAAGGATGCGATGGGGTTCGACATACTGAAGAGCTGCGCGGGCAGCTTCGCGCTTTAATTCGGTCTGAGAGAGCGTCATGGCAAAATCAAAAATGCGTTTCAAGATGATGACGGGCCGTCTTGGGGGCAATGTCTGCCGCCGAAAGCTGTTTTTCCCGACTTTGCCGCTTATTGTCCGAAAATGCGGCGGCTTCGTCCATAGCGGCGCTTCGGAAATTTGCGCCCGCTGATTTTTCTGCGTCCTTCCTCGTAGAATCTTCCGCTAGACCGCGCTCGGGCGAAAAAGCGGGCAGGACTTGCGGAAGAGTCCGCAGCTTCTCCCGCGCCCTTGAACTCCTCATCCTTTTTTCTCTGCAGCGCCGTCCGCGCGAATTTTTCAATGTCCGCCGTTTATTCCGAAAAATCGGTCTCTTCGGCTTTCGAGAACCTCAACGCGTCGAAGAACGAACTGCCGAAGGCATCCGCACATGCGCTGTGGGCCTCGACGGCCGCGCTTCTTTTGGTCGCCGTCTTTCTCATCGTGATCAGCCTCATCGTGATCGACTCGAACAGACGTTCGGAAGAAATCCGACTCAAGCAGTCGGCCGAACTCGTCGTGCAGACCTTGGAAGCGCGCATTCTCGGCACGACCGAACTCCTGCAGAAGACGAGCATGCGGCTGCTTTCCGCATCGGGTTCGCCCGACTTCTCCTTGTCGTCGTCGGAACTCGCCGCCGTCTCCCTCATGGACGAGCGCCGAGAAATTCTCGAGCTGGCCGTGATCGACGAAAACGGCAAGATCCGGCAGTCGTGGACGTCGACCTCGACGCCCGCCAAAGAGATGCTGAAGGCAGGCGAAAGCGCAAGGCGGATCGCCGACATGCCGCTCGCGCAGACGGTCGACAAAGCGTTCGCGCTGGATCTCTCGGCCATCACGACGCTTTATACGCGAGACGAGAGCAGCCGCATCTATGCCAATCTGGTAAGTCCGTCGCTCAACCGAAGCTTTGTTCTCGCGGCGCGCATCGACTTCTCTCGACTCTTGGCCGATGCGGTTCGCCGCACGGGCAATTTCGAAGAAACGAGCTACCGCTTCGAATTTCTGGTCAACGGAAAGACCTTGATGCCGGAGCGCGAAGAATCGAGCTTCTTTGCAGCGAAGCCCATTGCCTACGACACGCACGTGAGCTTCCTCGGAATGCCCTTTGCCGAAGACGTCCGGCTGCGCGCGACGAGCTACGACCACGCGCTCTTCACGACAGACCGCGTGCAGGTCTTTTCCGTGACGGGCTTGGCAGGCATGTTTCTCCTCTCCGTCGCGCTCATCTTCTACTATCAGCGCCAGCAGCACCGCGCTCACCAGCTTCTGAGCGCCGAATATTCGCTGCGCCGCGTCATGTCCGAAAGCTCCGTCGTGGGTCTTCGCGTCACCGACATGGACGGCACCATCCTTTACGTGAACGAAACCTTCCAGAAGATTGTAGGCTACGGAGCAAAGGAACTCATCGGCCAGAGACCGCCCTATCCGTACTGGAGCGGCGACTTGAGCGAGAAGGCTGCGGCGCGCCTGATGGAAGAGACGCCTTCGTCGCAGCCGATCGACTTTGAAGCAAGACGCCCGAACGGGGAGCGCTTCTACGCCGAAATGCGCCTCTCGCCGCTTCTTGACGAAGACAAGAATCAGCTTGGCATCATCGGCGCGCTTTACGACGTGACGCCGCAAGTGCTCGCGAAAATGCGCCTCGAAGCCGCGAACGAACGCTTCACGCGCGTTCTGGAATCCATGAATTCCGCCGTGGTCGTGCTCTCGGCATCGGACCTTTCCGAGCAGTTCTTCTCGAACCGCTCCTACGACATGAGCTTCGGCGAAGATAATGCGGCGCATTTTCTGCGGCTTCTCGCTGAATCGCGGGCGCAGAAGCTGAAGAAATCCGTCTTCGACGACGCGCACGGACGCTGGTGGGAGATCCGCACGCAGGAAATTCTTTGGTCCAAGGGCGAAAAGGCGCTCCTCGTGATCGCGGGCGACGTCACCGCGAGCCGCGAACTCGAACTTGCCCGCGAAGCGCAGCTGCGGCGCGCCGAGTCGACGCAGCGCCTCGTCACGATGGGCGAAATGGCGGGTTCCCTGGCGCACGAACTCAACCAGCCGCTCGCCGCGATCGCCAATTACGCGGGCGGCGCGCTCTCGCGCTTCGAAGCAAAGACTCTGACGCCCTCGCAGGCCCATGCGGTCTTCGCGAAGATCGAAAGCCTCGCGCAGCGCGCCGGCCGAATCATTCTGCGGATCCGCGGCTTCTCGAAGAAGACCGACCCGGCGCTCAAGCCGGTGTCCGCCTTGCAGATCGTCGAAGAAACGATGGAGCTCGCGCGCATTCAGTCAAAGAAGGCGCGCGTCTCCGTGACGGTGGCCGTGCCCGAAACGCTACCCCTCATCTTGGGCGACAGCGTCATGCTCGAGCAACTCCTTCTGAATCTCATCAAGAACGCGATTGATGCGGTCGCATTGCATCGCGACGAGCTGGCCCGAACCGGCGCGGATCCGGCTCAGAACGTTCCGGAGGCGCGTCGCGTCGAGCTTCAGGCGGAAGAAATTCGGCTCGACGACGCGCTTCATGCTTCAGCGCCCCGCGGCGGCGTC
>CAZUXQ010000085.1:0-7024 GCA_964624425.1 uncultured Sutterella sp. | reverse complement strand
TCCTGCTTCCTTCCGGCGGGAGCCCTGCTCTCGACCGTGCGCCTGGCGCCCATGCCCCGCGCTCGGGATCTTCGCCCGCTGAAACGCGTCCCATGCCGGGCACGTCAAAATGACTGCGGGCGGCAGAATTTCCTCTCCTCTGCCGCCCGCATTTCTTTCCTCCGACGAGAACCCGACCGCTATGGGATGCTGATCAACCCGTGCCCGAGGAAGTTGCTTACCAGCACGCCGATGATGATGGCAACAATGTTCAACAGGAAGCCCGCACGGATCATTTCGCCGATCTTGAGGCGGCCCGTACCGAACACGATGGCGTTCGGCGGCGTGCCGACCGGCATCATGAAGGCTGCGGATGCCGCGATGACCGTCACGAAAAGCGGAGCTTCGGGGTCGACCTGGAGGCTGTCGCAGGCCGCGGCGATGACAGGCATCATCGTGGCTGCAAGGGCCGTATTGGACGTCACTTCGGAAGCAAACGTGATGATGGTTGAGACGCCGAACATCATTACGAGATCGCTCACGCCGGTGAAGAGCGTCGCCTGCGCGCCGATGAAGTCCGCAAGGCCCGTCTTCTGAATGGCCGCAGCCATCGAGAGGCCGCCGCCGAAGAGCAGGAGCACGTCCCACGCGACGGAATCTTTGGCCGAATCCCAGTCCAAAGCGTGAATGCCGCGCTTGTAGTCGACCGGAATCATGAAGAGCAGTATGCCCGCCCCCATGGCGATGATTTCTTCGGTCATGCCCTTCAGGGGACGCATGCCGCCGATTTCAATTTTCTGAAGAATCGGACCGAACATCCACAGGAAGGCGGCGAGCGCAAAAATGACGAGAACGATCTTTTCTCCCTTATTCATGGGCCCGAGCCGTTGAATTTCATTGCGAACCCATTCGCGGCCGCCCGGGATGCCCGGAAGTTTTATGCGGAAGAGCAGCTTCGTAAGCATGAAGTACGTTGCCGGGAGCAGGAGAAGCGTGACGGGCAGCGCCACCTTCATCCAGTCGAAGAAGGACACCGTCTGGCCATACGTATCCGCGACGAAGCGCGCAAAGATGCCGTTCGGGGGCGAGCCGACGAGCGTCGCCAAGCCGCCGATCGAAGCCGCATAGGCAATGCTCAGGAGCACGCACACTTCGAAGTGATGCACGTCCTTACTGTTGTCGCCGTCCGGACGCGTATCGCTCACGACCCCCATAACGGCGATCGCGATCGGCACCATCATGGCGGCCGTTGCGGTGTTGGACACCCAGGCTGAAATGAAGGCAGTCGACACCATCAAGCCGAGAACCATCTGATTGGGCTTCGTGCCGAACAAAGAGATCGTCACGAGCGCAATGCGGCGGTCAAGGCGCCAGCGGTGAATGGCGGCGGCGATCAAGAAGCCGCCGAGAAAGAGGAAGATCGTCCCGGAAGCATAGTGGCGGAACGTTTCGCCGGCCGTCGCGATCTCGAGAACCGGATAAAGCACGATCGGCAGCATGGCGGTGACGGCGATCGGCAAAGCTTCCGTGAACCACCAGAACGCCATGAGCGTGGTGACTGCAGCGCAGCCTTTCGATGCCGTCGAAAGATCCCTCGCAACGCCTGAGGCGTCGACGAAGGTATCGGGCATGATGAAGTAGACGACGATCGCCAAAAGCGGCGCTAAAACGAAAGCCCAGATCTTCGTGCTGTTCGGCACAGCATCAATCGTCAAAGGCGATGCGGAGTGGGAATGGAGTGACATAGGCGCTCCTGACTCGTTGACGCAAATCAAGCACTGACTTGCTTTGGAAATTTCTTGACTGAATATATCATGCCGTCCCAGCCTGTCTGCCGGACGAAGCGAAAACTTTCTCGCCGCAGGAAAACAATTCCGCAGTATTGCCTAGGCAGCATCCAACTTTCGACGTATGTCGTTTGATCACGAAAGATGGAAGCAGATCGCGCAAAATTGCGGACAGTTCGCGTCGATGCAAAGTTTCAGGCGCAAATTGCGGCGTCTGTCCGAGCCTTAGCTTTTGACTTTCTCGCCGGCGCGCAAGCGCTTCGGCCGGATGATCGCCGAACAGATTCCGCGAAGGAGATCGATCTCGGTCATCGTAAGGCCGGCTCTCGCGAAAAGCCGGCGGGAAATCTCCATGAAGCGCTTGGGCTTCTCGGGATTGTGAACGCCGCAGGCAGTCATCGCCTGCTCCCAGTGCGAAAAAAAGCCTTCGACGGCTTCGACGGACGCCGGCGCTTCTCGAGAAAAGCGCTCCTGCCAGTCGTAAAGCGCATTCTTTCCTGCCTCTCGATCGATAAGCGCCATATGCATTTCGTAAGCAGCAAGCTGCACGGCCTGCGAAAGGTTGAGGCTCCGGCACTCCGGATCGGCCGGAATTGCAGCGCAGCCTTGACAAAGCATCACTTCTTCGTTCGTGAGGCCGCTGCGTTCCGTCCCGAAGACGAAGGCAACGTCGCCCGTCATCTGCTCGAGCCAGACTTTGCTCTCGACGGCCGACTTGCGGAGCGTGCTCATCGAAGGGCCGAACTCTCGGTCGTAGCCCGTAAGCGCCCAAGCGAACGTGACGCCTTCCAAAGCCTCGGCGAGCGTTGCATGCGCGCGCGACGCCTCAAGCACGTCGGCCGAACTAGTCGCATAGGCGATCGCCTCCTGATCCGTTCTGTATTCGGCAACGCGGGGGTTCGTCACGCGCAGGTCGCGAAAACCCATCGTCTTGACGGCGCGGGCGGCCGATCCGATGTTTCCCGGGTGAGAAGGTTCGCAGAGAATGAAGCGCACGCGCTTGGAGAGTTCGGAAACTTGCATGGAAAAGCGTCGAAAGCTTGAGGGAAAGGAATGGTGCATATTTTACGAATCGACAAGCGGCAAATCTCGGAGAGTCTTCCTGAAGCCGGCCGTCTTTCGCCGAGCCACTCTCCGCTCGGCTTTGTTAAAATTTCCGTCCGATTTCCAAGGCAAGCCCGATACGACAGGCTTTTCCTTCGCCCTCATTTGCGTTTTTCAAAATTCCAACGGCAATTCTCCAATGACGCCCAATCTTCAAGCTTTCGTCAACACGGCCGTCAAGGCCGCCAGACGCGCCGGCCGCGAAATCTCCCGCGCCGCAATGAATCGAGATCTTCTCCGCATCGAAGACAAGTCCGCCAACGACTTCGTGACCGATGCGGACCGCGCGGCCGAAGCCGCCATCGTCGAAGAGCTTCAAAGCGCCTATCCAGCGCACGCGATTCTGACGGAAGAAGCAGGCTTCATCGGCGAAAAAAAGAGCGGCTACATGTGGATCGTCGACCCGATCGACGGCACCACGAACTTCATTCACGGACTGCCGCAATACGCCGTTTCGATCGGACTCACTTATAAGGGCGAACCGATCGTGGGCGTCGTCTACGACGTCGTCAAGAACGAACTCTTCACGGCGAGCAAGGGCCATGGCGCCCTCCTCGACAACCGCCGCATCCGCGTCTCCGAAACGAAGGAAATGCGCCGCGCCTTGATCGGAACAGGCTTTCCGTTCCGCCGCGGCGACGACATCGAGGGCTACCTCGCCGCCTTCAAGCGCGTCGCCGAACGCGCCGCCGGCCTTCGTCGTCCGGGCTCGGCCGCGCTCGACCTGGCTTGGGTTGCCTGCGGCCGCTACGACGGCTTCTGGGAACTCAGCCTGAAGCCTTGGGACATCTGCGCAGGCGTCCTCCTCGTTCTCGAAGCGGGCGGCCTCATCACCGATCTCAAGGGCGGCGAAGACTGGATGTCGGGCTCGATCTGCTGCGGCAATCCGAAGATCTTCGGCCAGCTCCTGCCGCTCGTCGGCAGCATCGGCCGGAAAAAGCAGGACGCCGACGGCGAAGCCGCCGAAAAAAGCGACGCGAAGCCCGCACGCCGCACGCTCTCTGCAAAAAAGACCGCCAGAGGCGCCGCCGAGGCGCCTGCGGAAGGCAGGTGAGCGCCGAGAAAAAGCCGCTTGCTTGAGCCGAACGAAACCGCCCGAAGCATCGCGAAGATGCACTTTAAGGGCGGTTTCGCTTTTCATGCATGATGCGCTCGCGCCCGCCGCACGACCAACCAACCACTATACTTTTCCAAGCGCCATGACCGACGAGAACGCTACGACGACTGCCGACAGCGCTGCAAGGACCGATGCCGCCCCAAGCGAAGAATCCGGCGCCGAGACCCGCGGCAATCAGCCAGCCGCGAAAAGCCTTGCTGAAGCGAGCCATCCGAAAGACATCAGCCTTTACACGCCGGTGATGCGGCAGTTCGTTGAAATCAAGAACCGCTACCCAGACACGCTGGTGCTGTTTCGCATGGGCGACTTCTACGAGACGTTCTTCGAAGACGCCGCGAGAGCCAACCGCCTGATCGGAATCACGCTCACGAAGCGCGGCAGGCTTTTGGACGGCACGCCCATTCCGATGGCCGGAATTCCGGCCGTTTCGCTTGACCAGTACATTGCCCGCCTGGTTCGCTTGGGCGAAAGCGTCGTCATCGTCGAGCAGATCGGCACGCCCGGCAAAGGCATGATGGAGCGCAGGGTCTCTCGCATCATCACGCCGGGGACGCTCACGGAGTCGGCGCTGCTGCCGGAAAAATCTGATTCAATGCTTCTCGCGATCGAACCTCCGAAGACGAAGAACGGCATCTACGGCTTCGCTTGGCTCACGCTCAGCAACGGCGACTTCCGCGCCGAAGAAGTCGCAGCCGATCAGTTCGACGCAGAACTCGCGCGCATTGCGCCTTCCGAGATTCTCGTGAGCGAAAAATTCAAGCTGTCGCTGAGAAGCTCGCATCCCGAGCTCGTCGTGACATCGATGCCCGACTGGCATTTCGACGCCGACCACGGCCGCCGGCTCCTCTGCCAGACCTTCCAGCTCGACAACCTCGATGCCTGGGGCATTTCGGGAAAGAAGGAAATCCTCGCCGCCGCGAATGCGCTTCTCGACTACACGTCCGAGACGCAGGTCGACATGATTCCCTTCATTCTCCCGATGAAGCTCGTGAGCGAAAGCGAATTCATCGTGATCGACGCCGCAAGCCGCCGCAATCTCGAAATCGACGCCCCGATCCGGGGAAACGACGACGCACTCACGCTTTTCTCGGTGCTCGACCATTGCGAAAGCGCCATGGGAAGCCGCGAACTGCGCCGCTGGCTCAACCAGCCGTTGCGCGACAAGCGCACCGCCGCCGAACGCCACGAAGCCGTGGCCGCATTCGTTTCGGATCCGGAATTCTCGGATGCCGTTCTTCAGGAACTGCGGGAACTTCCCGACGTTGAACGCACTACAAGCCGCATCGCCTTGGGGACGGTTCGTCCGCGCGAACTCGCCGCGCTGCGCGACGCCCTGCCCGCGACGGCAGCCATTCGCTCAATGCTGGGCATGCGTCCGGAAAGCGCATTCCGCGCAATTGCCGACTCCCTCGCGCTCGAAGCCGAAATCGGCGGCTTCCTCACGGCTGCGCTTCTCGACGAACCCGCGGCACTTCCGCGCGACGGCGACGTCATCCGCTCGGAATACAGCGCTGAACTGAAGGAACTGCGTCATTTCCGAGATGAAACTGGTCAGGTGCTTCTTGAAATGGAGCGGCGCGAACGCGCTGCGACGGGCATTCCAACCCTGCGCATACAGTTCAACAAAATTCAGGGCTACTACATCGAGATTTCAAAAAGCGCGCTTGACGCCGTGCCGCTTCGCTATCAGCGCAAGCAGACTCTAAAAAGCGCCGAGCGCTTCGTCACGCCCGAACTCAAGGCCTTCGAAGACAAGGCGTTCTCCGCCAAGGAACGCGCGGCAGCGCTCGAAAAGAAACTCTACGAAGAGCTGATTGCGAGTCTCGCGCCTCATGTCGGAAAGCTCCTCGAAGCTTCGCGCGCACTCGCGCGCCTCGACGTTCTGCATTCGCTCGCCGAACACGCCCGAAGCCGTCAGTGGGTGAAGCCCGAGCTCACGGAACGCGCCGGCATCCGAATCAAGGCCGGCCGCCACCCGGTCGTCGAAACGACGCTTGAAGTGTACGTTCCCAACAGCTGCCGCCTCGTGGACGGCCGCCGCATGCTCATCATCACGGGCCCCAACATGGGCGGCAAATCGACCTACATGCGCAGCATCGCACTCATCGTGCTGCTTGCGTGGGCCGGCAGCTTCGTGCCGGCCGAAGCCGCCGAAATCGGCCCGATCGACCGCATTCATACGCGCATCGGCGCCTCGGACGACCTCGCGCGCGGGCGCTCGACCTTCATGGTCGAAATGACCGAAGCTGCGGCCATTCTCAATCAGGCAACCGATCACAGTCTGGTGCTGATGGACGAAATCGGGCGCGGCACCTCGACCTACGACGGGCTCTCGCTGGCCGCGGCGATCGCGCAGGACCTCGTGCAGTCGACGCGCGCCTTCACGCTCTTCGCGACTCACTACTTCGAGCTCACCGCGCTTTCGGCAACGCTTCGCGAAGTCGCAAACGTGCACGTGTCGGCGACGCAAGCCAAGCACGGCATCGTCTTCCTGCACGAAATCGCCGAAGGACCGGCAAGCCGCAGCTACGGCATTGCAGTGGCGCAGCTCGCCGGAATCCCCGCACCCGTCGTACGCCGCGCCAAAGCCTTCATGACCGAACTCGAAGAGCGCGATCAGGCGCGCAGCCAGATTCAGCCCGAACTCTTCGAAAACGGGGGCTTCTTCAAGACTGCTGCCGACAATGACGCGAAAATCGACGTCTCCGACGCGATGCCCGAAGACGACGCCCGCCTCGAGAGACTTGATTCAGCAATCGCGCTTCAGGACAAGCTCGCCGACATTGATGCCGACAGCCTTTCGGCGCGCGAAGCGCTCAACCTCCTCTACGCGCTTCAGAAGGAAGCGCAGAAAGGACGCGCAGCGGCCGAAAATGCAGGAAGAATCAGCGCGCAGAACCAATGCGAAGGCCCTTCCCGACTTGCCTCGCGAATTTAAGCGCGTACAATGTCGCAAATTTTTCAAGCCCTGCCGCATCTCCAGGCGCCTAAGAAATATTCGAAGACTTTTCCTGCGGCAGCAGGCGCATCAAACCCA
>CAZUXQ010000084.1:0-7060 GCA_964624425.1 uncultured Sutterella sp. | reverse complement strand
ACCGCCGACACGCGGATTTTCAGTCCGCTGCTCTACCAACTGAGCTACCTAGCCGTCAATCCCTTGACGGGAAGATCGAATTATATGTATGAGGCCAATACTTAGCAAGGACGTCTAATGTAATGTTTACATGGAAATATTAAAAATACCGCAAACGCGGTATCAATCATTTCCTGTTCTTCAATCTCCAAGGCGCTTAAACTTGCAGTTTCGAGCTTCGTCGAATCGATCTCGATCGATTCGCGCCTGATTTATCAAGGGATTCAAGCGTGACATTCAAGCGACTAGCGGCTGCGGCCGCCCTTCTTGCGGCATTTGCGATGACGGCCTCGGCGGCTGACGAGCAGTCCATTCGAGACAATCTCATGAAGAAGACGGGGCTGCGTGCGGAAACCGTGCGTCCGGCGCCGATCAGCGGGTTGTGGGAAGTCATCATTCAGGACCGCCTGTTCTACGTCGACGACTCGGTCGATCATGTTGTTTCGGGAATGATCGTCGAAACGGAGACGCAGAAAAATCTGACGCAGGCAAGTCTGAAGCGGCATGCCAAGGAATCCTGGAGCAAGTGGCCCTTCAAGGATGCAATCAAGCAGGTCTTCGGCGACGGTTCGCGCGAAGTCATCGTCTTTTCGGATGCGAACTGCACGTTCTGCCGCCAGATGGAGCGCGTTTTCGAGCAGGTCGGCAACGTGACCGTCTACACTTTCGTGACGCCGATGATCCGCGGCATTCAGAACAATCGTGAAATCGTCTGCTCGAAAGATCCGGCCGATGCCTGGCACAAATGGATGGGACAGGGCATCCGTCCGGCCGACGCGCCCGCAGGGTGCGACGCGAGCATTCTTGATCGGAATTTGCGGCTCGTCGGCCGCTACAACATCACCGGCGCGCCCACGTTCTTTTTCCCGACGGGCGACCGCAGAACAGGCGCGATGCCTGCAGAGGACTTCGAAGCGATTCTCGCGCAGCAGACTGCGACGAACTAAAGGCCGACGAATCAAGCGCATATTGCTCCGCGCAAAAAACGGGCGCCTGCTTGAAGCTGACGGCTTTAAATTCATGGCGTTTTGCCGATTTTTCGTCAGCGCTTCATCAGCTCGTCGGGATCAACGCCCAAGGGGGCAAGCATGATCGCGGAAACAGCACTTCGCTGCCGGCCGGCGGCTTCGCCCGCTTCGTCGCCGAAGCCCCAAAAGTAATCGAAGCGCAGGGCGCCCTTGATGGCGCCGCCCGTATCCTGCGCAATGACCGGACGCGTGAAGCCGAGCGCAGGATTTTCTTGCGAAGCCGATACGATGAAAGGCGTGCCGTAGCGCCAGAAGCGCGGGTCGACGGCGACGCTCGCCTTGGGCGTCAGCGGCACAAGCTGCGCGCCGACGGGACCGAGCGAACTGTCTCCCGTGCGTTCTTCGAAAAAAACGTAGCTCGGATTCTGCGCGAGAGCTTCCATAGTCTGTGCCGGATGTTCCTTGGCCCAGCGGCGGATGCGCTGCATGGAGAGTTCATGGGGCTTCAGCTTGCCGTTGACGGCGAGCCACTTTCCGATCGAGCGGTATTGGCGGCCGTTTTGGTCGGCAAAGCCGACTCGCATGCAGCTGCCGTCGGGCAGCATTATGCGGCCGGATCCTTGGATGTGAAGAAAGAACGCTTCGATGGGATCGTCGACCCAGGCGATCGCCCAGCGGTCCATGTCTTTGCGGTTTTGGATTTCGCCTCGCGTATCGTAGGGAACGACGCGGCGGCCGTTCAGCTTGCCGCGGAGACGCTTGCCCTTGAGTTCCGGATAGAGACTGGCTAGATCGATGACAAGAAGGTCGTCCGGGACGCCGTAGATCGGATGGACGAAGGGAGCACGCTTCGTGCGGCTGCCGTGGAGAAGCGGTTCGTAGTAGCCGGTCATGAGGCCGTCGTACTTGCGCGAAAGCTCTTCGTCGCCGAGGTACTGGACGATTGCTACCTGCCAGGCGCGGAAATTCTGTTCGAAGAAGGCATGAGCGTCTTGAGCGCGCGCGGCCTGAGCGGCTTCGCAGACGCTTGTCCAGACGGGCTGCTTCTTCATCACGGAGCAGGAGCGCCGGAAAGCTTCGAGAGACGCCGACCAATCCGCAGGATCGATGGCGGCGAGCGTCGAGAATTCGACGGGCTCAAATTCGACGGCGGTTCGTTGCGTGGCCGGCTGTTCGGGCGTTGTCGTACAGGCGCTGAGAATAAGTGCGGCCATGCATGCTATAGCTGGCGTAAGACGTTTCTTCACGGGCAGGCGGCTCCGTTTGTTGTTGCGGGAGGCAGCGCGTCGGTCGCGCCATTGAAGATTGAAGTCTACTAAATGCGCGGACTTTGCAAGGCGCGTCGGGACGCCTGTGGCATACTTGCGGCAAAATCAAATTGGGCCGATTCCGAGACGGCATTTCCTGCCGTCCAAGGCTCACTTCATTTCAGACATAAGGAATCGCCGTTATGCGTACGTGCCGCATTGCTCCCTCCATTTTGTCGGCGAATTTCGCCCGTCTGGGCGAAGAAGTGCGGGATGTCGTCGAAGCAGGAGCCGATTGGATTCACTTCGACGTGATGGACAATCACTATGTTCCGAACCTTACGGTCGGACCGCTCGTGCTTCAGGCAATTCGTCCGTACGCAACCGTGCCGATCGACGTGCATCTGATGATTGAACCCGTGGACGATCTGATTCCGGCCTTTCTGAAGGCGGGCGCCGACATCATCAGCTTTCACTGCGAAGCATCCCGCCATATCGATCGCACGCTGCAGCTTATCCATGCGGGCGGCGCCAAGGCAGGCCTCGTCTTCAACCCGGCAACGCCGCTCAGTTGTCTCGAGTACGAGCTCGACCGCGTCGACATCGTTCTCCTCATGAGCGTCAATCCGGGTTTCGGCGGCCAGAACTTCATCGAATCGACGCTCGAAAAGGCGCGTCGCGCGCGCGAAATGCTCGACTGCTATCAGGCCGAAACCGGCCGCGAAATTCTTCTTGAAATCGACGGCGGCGTAAAAGCTTCGAATATCGGACGCATCGCGGCCGCAGGCGTCGACACCTTCATCGCAGGTTCTGCGGTCTTCGGCGCCGACAACGGCAGGGAAGGCTATCGCCGAGTGATTGCGGAAATGCGTTCTGAAGCGGACAGGGCTTGGAATGCTTAAGGCCGTATTTTTCGATCTCGACGGGACGGTCGCTGATACGTTGCCGGAGCTTTACGAAGGCATCCGCTGCTTTGCCGCGGCATCTAATCTTGCTGACCCCGGCATGGAGCGAAGCGGCAACATGATCGGAGCGGGCGTCCGCGTCCTCGCCGAACGGCTGCTCGGCTACTGGCGCGCCGCGCCCGAAGGCGACCGTGGCTTGACGGTCGACGATGTTGCTTCCGGTCTCGTCGAAGAATGGGCGCATCTGGACGGCAGTCTGTCGCGTTTTTTCCCGGGCGTGCTCGAAGGCATTGAGGCGCTTCGCGCAGCAGGACTTCTGACGATTCTCGTTACAAACAAAGAAAAGAATCTCGCGGCAAAGTTTTTGAAGGACGCCGGGGCGGACGGTTGCTTCGACGCCGTCGTGGGCGGCGGCGACTGTGCCAGACTCAAGCCCTATGCCGATCCGATCGAGCTTGCGCTCAGGCTCGCTGGTGCTTCGCCCGACGAAGCGGCTATGGTCGGCGACAGCCGCAACGATGCGCTTGCTGCGCGCGCGGCAAACGTTTCCGCCTATCTGGTGCGCACGGGCTACAACGAAGGCGTGCCGCTCGACGATTGGGCGAGAGGCGAAGGCTTCAAGCTGATCTTTGACGATGCAGCGGCCGTGTGCGCTGCCATTTTGAAGGATGTGTCGAAATGAATGAGCCGATCTTTGGCCGATGCCCTGCCGCGGGGAGCCTTGCCTGCGTGCTGATTCTGGCAGTCTCTTTCGGCGCTGAAGCCAAGGAGACTCAGGCGCCGGCGCTCGAAGAAGTGCGGGCCTGCTATGCCGAAAACAGCAAGAAGGCGGCGCCCGAAGCGCTCAATAAGTGCCTCGCGCTCGAGTGGCGTCTCGTCGAAGCCGAACATAAGGACGTGACGGAGCGCGTGGCTTTTCTTGCCAAGGCGCTCGACAAGCCTGCGGGCACGCGCACCCGCTGGAACAAATTCATTCAGGCCGGCCAGAGCTTCGCGTCGTTCGTCAATCGCGAATGCGGCTACGTGCGCATGACGACGAAAGGCAGCCGCACGGTTGAAAACAACGCGGAGCTTTCCTGCAGGATCAACTATTATCGTCTGCGCACCGACGTGCTTGAAAACCGCTATCTCGCCGGACAGCGCTGAAGCCATGAGGGCGACGCCATCCTTTTCGACAGCCGCTTTGAGCGGCCGCTGGCGCAAAATGCTCGATGCCTTTTTGTCGGGGCCCGACGGCCTGCGGATCAAAGCGGTCATCGAGACTTGCGGCGCCGATGTTTTTCCGCCGACGCCCTTTCGCGCATTTGAATTGACGCCTTTGGAAGAAGCAAAGGTGGTGATACTCGGCCAGGATCCGTATCACACGCCGGGGAAAGCCATGGGGCTTTCTTTTTCCGTGCCGAACGGCGAGAAGCTGCCGCCGTCGCTCAAGAACATTTTCAAGGAGCTTCAGCAGGAGACCGCAGGGGTGCTGCGAACTCGCGGCTCGCTTCTTGATTGGGCCGAGCAAGGCGTATTTCTCCTGAATGCGATTCTCACGGTAGAAGCCGGCAAGCCGCTTAGCCATGCCGGCCTCGGCTGGGAGGTCTTTACCGACAAGGTGATCGAGGCGCTTTCGACGGAAGGCGAGGGCCGCGTCTTCATGCTTTGGGGCAATTCGGCCAAAAAGAAGCGTTCCTTGATCGACGAAGCGAAGAATCTCGTCATTGCGTCTTCGCATCCGTCGCCTTTTTCCGCGCTCAAAGGCGCCGATCCTTTCATGCAGTCGCGTTGCTTTACGCTGGCCAACGATTGGCTCGCCGCTCACGGCCGCAGGCCAATTGATTGGACGAATGAAAACGCAGGAGAATCTCTTCAGGCGTCGCTTTTCGACTGATCGTCTTTCGCGGGTTTGTCTTCGAGCCCGACAATCTTTTGCGGGAGGCGTTTTGCGAACGATTCGGCGGCAGGCACCGTCAAGTCGAGCAAAGCTTTGCGGAGACGACCTTCTCTGAACCAATGAACGGCAACAACGCGGCCCGCCGCGCGTTCGATCTGACGATTGAGCGTGTCGAGTGCGACGGCCTCATGATCGATTGCAATCAGCTCGTCGCTCATATAAAGACCGCAGGCGAAAGCGGGCGAATCCGACGGGACGTAGCCGAGAAGCGGGCCGCCGTGCGAGCCCGTCTTCTTGGCGGAAATGCCGGCCAGACGCTCGCACGGCGGCGTCTTTTCCGAAGGGGCGAGCTTGAGGCCTCGGCGCTCAAGCGCTTCGCTGAGCATCGAGCGCCAGAGTGCGAGGGCGGCGCTTTCGCTCAGGCGCTCTTCGGCGTGAACAAGCGAATCGACCAACTCGCGGATGTCAATTCTGGAGAGCCGCAACGCGATGTCGGCGAACGAATCGTTCCGCAGGCCTGCATAGAGGCCGTCCAGAAGCGACGTTCTTTCCGACAAGTACCAGGCGCTCAGGATGCGCTCGAGCGTCCAGCATCCTTCGGAAGCTGCCTTGAGCGCTTCGTCGATGATGAAGGCGCAGAGAGCGCCTTTGCTGTAGTAGCTCGCCTGCGAATACGGGCTGTCTTCCGTCTGCTTGTAGAGTTTCGTCCAGGCGCGGAAGGACGAGTCGGCGAGCGACTGCATCGAGAAGCCTTCTCGCGAAAGTGCGGCATTGAGCCGCTCGGCGAAAAGATCGCGCCAGTCGTGCTCTTTGATAAGGCCACTCTTAAGCGGAATGATGCTCTCGAAGTACGACGTGAAGCCTTCGAAAAGCCAAAGATCCGTCGTAAATGCCTTTTGCCTCAAATCGCAGTCGATGAAGACTGACGGACGCAGACGCTTCACGAGCCACGCATGAAAGTATTCGTGCGCGGCAAGCGCGAGAAAGTCGTTGTAGTCCTTCGGCATTTTCTCTTCGCCTTCTGCCGGAAGCGCGTTGACGTCATGAAGAAGTACGGCGCCTTCGGCGTGCTCGAGGCCGCCGTAGCGCTTCGGGCTCAAATGCAGCTGCATCAGGTACTGCCCGAAGGGCGCTCGGCGCTCTTCGGGGTCCCAGAAGCAGATCGTCGCCTCGAAAATTTTCTCGAGGTCTCTCTTCACGCGGTCAATGTTGATTGAGCGCACGCCCGTGATGAGGACGTGATGCGGCGTTCCGTTCACAACGCTCGTGAAGGCGTGCGCGCTCGGAGACTGCTCGGCCGCGAGCGCAACAGGAGAATCGAGAAGCACGTCGAGCGACGGCGCACGATAGCCGCCTGCCGTCGGTTCGAGCGTGGTGAAGAGTCGATAGCCTTGCGCCGAGAACAATACTTCGTGCGGCAGATCGTTCCTGCCGATGTCTTCGCCGAGAAAGGCATAGAGAGCGGGACCATTGAAGAAGCCGCGCTCTTCGTCGAGATAGGAATCGTGAATCCCGAGGCTGAAGGCGAAGACGTCGTAATGAATGTCGACAAGCGCCTCATCCTCAAGGCCGGCTGCGTCAATGCGCCAGGCCGACGTATTGACGGGTGCGATCGGCAGCGAGACTCCGTCGGCGGCAGCGCTCACGTTTCGGACGCGTCCCGCGTAGTCGCGCACAACGTAGCTGCCGGGCGTCCAATCGGCGAAATGAAGATCGGAGGACCGAAGAGAGGCGGCATCGACCGTCAATGTCACGCGGTACAAATGGCAGGCTGGGTCGAGCGCAATGCAATAGCGGCGCATATATGTACTCATCAGTAGTTGTCGGTGGTTGCGGCGCGGTGTCGCGATGAACGTCCTGCTAGTGTAGGCCGAAAGAGGCGCTTGCCGCGGAGCGCTCAGGCAGAGTGCGCAAACGCAGCCGAGAGGCGGCTTCTTCAGGATGGGGGGGGGGATGATTTTATTGGGGAGCCTGTCTTGACAAGGAGGGAGAAGGAGGAGGAGAATGCGCGGTCTTTTCCGA
>CAZUXQ010000083.1:0-7090 GCA_964624425.1 uncultured Sutterella sp. | reverse complement strand
TCACGCTTGCGGGCCTCCTCTCCGCAGGCGGCCTTCCGATGCTTCACGCGCCCGCGGCTTTCGCGGCCGAAGCCGACGCAGAGACGCCCGCCGCCGACCTCACGAAAAGAGACTGGCCCTTCGCCTGCCGCGATGCGGCCGGACGAACGGTAACGGTCGACGCGGCGCCGAAGCGCATCATCGTCGCCGACTACGCCGCCAACTTCCTTCTTGTGGGCGGCGCGTCATCGCTCGGCAAAGTCGTCGGCATGACGCAGGACGGCTGGGAGTCGACCCGCAAGGGCGAATACGAAGTCTTCACGAAGGCCTTCCCGGCCCTTGCCGAGATTCCGTCGATCGGAGGCTATCACGACGACGTGCTCAACAGCGAAAAAATCATCGCTCTCAAACCCGACCTTCTCTTGATCGGGCGCACGCAGCACGCGGCCAATGCCGAACGAATCCGCGCATTCGAAGCGGCCGGCATCCGGACGGTCGTGCTCGACTACCACGCGATGAAGGTGGAAAACCACGTCGGCAGCACGCAGATCTTGGGGCGTCTTCTCGAGCGCGAAGCCGTTGCGCTCGAGCAGTGCGAAACATACTGCTCGGCCTTGGAAGAAACATTTGCGCGCATCGCGGCGCTTCCCGACTCGCAGAAGCGCCGCTCGGCCTATTTCGAACTCGGCAACATGGGGCTCAGGCAGTACGGAAACACGTACAACCGCACGATTCTCTGGGGCGCGATTCTCGAGAACATCTCGGCCGCGAACATTGCGGCGGACAACCGCGAGCCTTACGGCGCCGCAACGCGCGAATTCGTCGCGTCGCGCAATCCGGACGTGATCATCATCGGCGGCAGCATCTGGAACAACGCCGGCGCGGCCGACCAGATGCAGATGGGCTTCACGGTTGCGCGCGAGCAAGCCAAAGCGCGTTTGGAAGCCTTCAAGACGCGTCCGCTCTGGAGGGCCCTCAAGGCCGTGAAGGCGAATGAAATGTACGCGGTCGACCACGGAAGCCTGCGCTCCATGATGGACTATCTCTTTACGGTCTATCTCGCGAAGGTCTTCTACCCCGACGCCTTCGCGGACAAGGATCCCGAAGCCGACATCGCGGCCTTCTACAAGAAGTACCTCCCCGAAATCGATTCGCAGGGAACCTTCATGCTGTCGCTCAAGGAAGGCTGATCGAAGACTGCAGGCGGCGCAGACGGAAAAAGAGGCAGAAGGAACGAATCCGGCTGCCTCTTTCTTCATCGGGCGAGAAGCTGATGATCCGAAATTCTCGCCCGCCAATTCAGACGGCGTTCCGAATCAGGCCTTCTTGGCGGCGGCGGCCTGAGCGGCAACTTCGGCGGCAAAGTCGCCGTTGCGCTTTTCGAGGCCTTCTCCCACGATGAAGAGCCGATAGCCGGCAACCTCGGCTCCGTTGGCCTTCAGGAGTTCGGCGATCGTCTGCTTGTCGTTCTTCACGAAGGGCTGGTTGACGAGCGCGACTTCCTTGAGGAACTTCTTCACGGAGCCTTCGGCGATGCGCTCGAGCATGGCTTCAGGCTTGCCGGCTTCGCGGGCCTTTTCGATCGCGATGCGGCGTTCGGAAGCGATGAGCTCCGGATCGATGCCGGCTTCATCGACGGCCTTCGGCTTCGAAGCGGCGATATGCATGGCGACGTCGTGGGCAACTTCGTCGCTGCCGCCCTTCACGTCGACGATGACGCCGATGCGCGAGCCGTGGACGTAGGACGAGAGCAGACCCTGGGCTTCGATGCGGGCGAAGCGGCGGAACGTCATGTTTTCGCCGATCTTGCCGACCAAAGCCGTCCGGATCGCTTCAATCGTCGTGCCGTTGGATTCAAGAGCGCCGAGAGCGGCGAGATCAGCCGGGTTCTTTTCGGCGACGAGCCTGACGGCGTCCTTGGCCATCTGGACGAATTCCGGATTCTTGGCAACGAAGTCCGTTTCGGAGTTGACTTCGAGGATGGCGCCCGTTTTGCGGTCTTCGGCAATGTAGACGGCCACAATGCCTTCGGCGGCGATGCGGCTCGAAGCCTTGGCGGCCTTGCTGCCGAGCTTGACGCGAAGAATCTCTTCAGCCTTCGCCATGTCGCCGTCGGCTTCCGTGAGGGCCTTTTTGCATTCCATCATCGGCGCGTCGGTCTTCAGACGCAGTTCCTTGACCATCGCGGCGGAAATAGCAGCCATTTGAGTCTCCAAATGAAAAGGATGTACGGGAAAATCGATTTGTGAAAGGGGGCCCGGTAGAGCCCCCTTCTTGAAAATTCATGCGCCGTTCCGAATCGGATCGGCGCGCGAGGCGAAAGTTCTCAAGAAGGGAACTTTCTCATGCGCCTTCGGAACTACTCGGCTGGCGCCGCTTCTTCAGCGGCGGCCACTTCGACGAATTCTTCGGCGCCGGCGGCTTCTTCGGCCTGCGTGGCGCTGTCGGCGCGTCCGGCAAGGACGGCGTCGGCGATGCCCGAAGCGTAGATGGCGACGGCCTTCGAGGAGTCGTCGTTGCCCGGAATCACATAGTCGATGCCGTCCGGCGAGCAGTTCGTGTCGACGACGCCGACAACCGGAATGCCGAGCTTCTTGGCTTCCTGAATGGCGATCTTGTGGTAGCCGACGTCGACGACGAAGAGCGCATCCGGAAGACCCGTCATTTCCTTGATGCCGCCGATGGACTTGTTGAGCTTTTCAACGCGGCGGGAGAAGTCGAGGGCTTCCTTCTTCGTGAGGCTGGCGGCCGTGCCGTCTTCAAGCTGCTGCTCCATGTCCTTGAGGCGCTTGATCGTGCCGCGAACCGTCTTGAAGTTCGTGAGCGTGCCGCCGAGCCAGCGCTGGTCCACCCAGCAGCAGCCGGCGCGCTGGGCTTCTTCCGCGATGATTTCGCGGCCGCCGCGCTTCGTGTCGACGAAGAGGATCTTCCCGCCCTGAGAGGAGAGCTGACGAACAAACCTGCAGGCTTCTTCGAAAGCAGCAACCGTCTTTTCGAGATTGATGATGTGAATCTTGTTTCGGGAGCCGAAAATGTAGGAAGCCATCTTCGGGTTCCAGAATCGGGTCTGGTGGCCGAAGTGGCAGCCGGCTTCAAGCATTTCGCGCATGCTGACCATTTGAATTACTCCAAGGTTTGAAAATCTGACACGGCGAGCAGGAACTGCCGTTTTTTCTTCGAGAGAGGCAGCACCTCGGGCGCGCGCCGTGCGCTGATGTCCAAGGCCCGCGCCGGCCAAGGCGTCGGGCTCATCGGCGACTCATTCAGAGGCGGCCGCAAAAAGACGGCTCCCCCATGAATCAAGCCCGCGATTTTATCGACTTCCCGTTCGGCATTCAAGCGAATGGGCGCGGCATTCTTCGAAAGCCGGAAAGATTCTTCGCGAAGCCTCCGAGAAAAAGCCGCCGGCGCTCCGTCTGCGGGAAGCGCCGGCTTGGCGAAGCTCCGGCTGCGGCCTGCTTTTTTGAAAAAGTCATGCAAAACAGGATCCGCTTTGCCTTCGGCTTTTTTACGGCAGAGGCTTTGCGTGCTTCACTTCGATTTCGATCTTGTTCCAGTCGCGGTCGATTTCAGCCGCAATTTCGACAGGCTTGTCCTTCTCGATCATCGACCAGTCGCGGTCGTCGTCGAGTTCGGCCGTAACGGCGGCGCCCGAATCGTCCGTGAATTCGTACTTGTCGCCTCGGATATGCTTCGTGAACCTGCCGCGAAGCGTGACGTGCTGATCGTCCCTGCCGTTCTTCAGAACATCGGCGACGGTCGTCAAAGCGGGTTCGAATCCCTTCGGGGCGCCCGGCCGCTGAGCCTGCGCGGCCGGCTTGTCGAAGCCGGCGGGACCGGCCGCGCAGGCGGCCGGCGAGAACGAGGACGAAGCCGCGGCAAGCGCTGCGGCGGCAATGGCGGCGAACATTTTCTTCGGCATGGCCTTCTCCTTCAAGGAAGCTTTTTGGCGGAACTGCGGGCGGCGCCTTCGGCCGTCTTCAGCCTCGGAAGCCGCGCCGCGAGGCCTTCGCGCCCGCTCTTTTTCTGAGAACGAGTCTACCGAGCCAAACATAGAAACAAATGAGCCTTTCCTTAGGGAAAACTGAGGACGCCCGCAATCATTCGAACCGTCCGAGCGGGCTAAAATGGCCGCACATTTCAAAATGCGCCGGCCGTCTTCCGCTTTCGGCAAGACGAACCGCATGCGCGTCCCGCCCGAATTCCGCTTCAGAGACACATCGCGCATCCCATGTCGGGATGCCGGACGCAAGCTCATGACCATCAAGATCAAAACTCCCGAAGACATCGAAGGTCTTCGCATTGCCGGCCGTCTGGCGGCCGAGCTTCTCGACTACCTGACGCCCTTCGTGAAGCCGGGCGTTGCGACGGCCGAGCTCGACAAGCTCGCGCACGACTACACCGTGAACGTTCAGAACTGCATTCCGGCCTGCCTCGGCTACGCGCCGCCCGGCATGACGCCCTATCCGGCCACGACCTGCATTTCGATCAACCACGTGGTCTGCCACGGCATTCCGGGTCCGAAGAAGCTTAAGTCGGGCGACATCGTCAACATCGACGTGACGAGCATCAAGAACGGCTACCACGGCGACACTTCGCGCATGTTCGTCGTCGGCAAGCCCACGATTGCGGGCGCGCGTCTCGTGAAGCTCGCCTTCGAAACGATGTGGGCCGGCATCGATGCCGTACGCCCCGGGGGCTGCTTCAACGACATCGGCGTTGCCTGCCAGGCCTATGCGGACCGCAACGGCATTTCCGTCGTGCGCGACTACGGCGGCCACGGCATCGGCAGGGGCTTTCACGAAGAGCCGCACGTCAATCACTTTCCCGTGACCCGGCCGACTGCGAAGTTCGAGCCGGGCATGGTCTTTACGGTGGAGCCGATGGTGAACGCCGGCCGCTTCGGCGTCACGATGCTCGGCGACGGCTGGACCGTCGTCACGAAGGATCATTCGCTCTCCGCGCAGTGGGAGCACATGGTGCTCGTGACGGAGACGGGCTACGACATCCTTACCGCGAGCAAGGGCACGCAGGCCCCGCCCGACTTCGTGAAAGGCTGGAAGCTTCCCGAGAACTGCTGAAACCGCCCGCAGTCGAAAGGCTGCGCGCCGCCGGGCCCGCATCCCGAACAACCGGAAAGAAGCCTGCCGCCCCTCATGACCGACGCATCATTCTCCCGCAAGGATTCAGTTCAATCGATCAAGGCCGACTTTCGGGCCGCCCGAGCCAAGCTCGCAGAAGCGTGGCATGCGAAGAAGGCCGTCAAGGCCTACCTGCACGGTCATGCCGCGGCGCTCGACGAGGCAGTCAAGCGCCTCGCCGCAATTCATGCTCTTCCCTTGGACCGGCTTGCGGTTGCGGCCGTCGGCGGCTACGGACGCATGGAGCTTTTCCCCGCATCCGACATCGACCTTCTGATCCTCCTTGAAGACGGCGCCGAAAGCGACGGCGCGCTCGCGGAAAAGCTCTCGGCATTCGGCGCCTCCCTTTGGGAGCTCGGACTTTCGGTCGGGGAGTCGGTGAGAACGAGGCCGGAATTTCTGTCGCAGGCGGCGAAAGACGTCTCGATCGCGACGACCTACCTCGAAAGCCGGCTCCTCTGCGGCAGCGATGCGCTCTGCCGCGCAAGCTGGGACGACTTCTTCGCCGAACTTGACGCCCGCGCATTCTTCCGCGACAAGATGCTCGAGCTTGCGCGCCGGCATCAGCGCCACGAGGACACGCCCTATTCGCTCGAGCCGAACATAAAAGAGTCCCCGGGCGGCATGCGCGACCTGCAGGTCTTCCAGTGGTGCGCGCATGCCGCAGGCTTCGGCGAAAACGCCCGCGCGATGCATGCGGCGGGCCTCATCAACGAACGCGAAATGCGCACGATCGAAGCCTCCTTCGAATTCCTCGCGACAGTGCGCATCGAGCTGCACCTTCTCACGGGCCGTCACGAAGACCGCCTTCTCTTCGACGTGCAGGAAGCCCTCGCCGAGCGCCTGGGCTTCAAGGCCTCGGGCCTCAGGCGCGCGTCCGAATCGCTCATGAAGCGCTACTACCTCTTCGCGAAATCCGTTTCGCAAATGTCGATCATTCAGCTGCAGGCAATCGCCGACAAAATGCTCGGCGACAGCGAGAAGGCGACGCCGAAGCGCATCGAAGCGGCCTTCGTCGCCCGCGGGGACGAAATGGACATTCTCGAGGACGACGTCTACGTGCGCGACCCGAACGCGATCCTGCGCACATTCATTGCCTTCGCGACGCACCGCGAGCTCACGCGGCTTTCCACGCGCCTTCTGCGCGCGCTCTGGCAGGCGTCGTTTTCGATGAACGCCGCCTACCGCAACGACCCGAAGAATCTCGCGACCTTCCTCGAAATCCTGCAGCTGCCGCGCGGCACGTACCACGCATTAAAGAGCATGAACACCTGGTCGATTCTCGGGCGCTTCGTGCCGCCCTTCCGGCACACGGTCGGGCAGATGCAGCACGACCTCTACCACATCTTCACGGTCGATCAGCATACGATGCGCGTCGTGCGCAACATCCGCCGCTTCGCGCACAGCGAATACGCGCACGAGTATCCGTTCTGCTCGGCCGTCATGACGGGAATTCCCCGCAACTGGCGCGTCGCCGCCGCGGGGCTTTTTCATGATGTCGGCAAGGGCCTCGGCGGCCGCCACGAAGAGATCGGCGCCGAAAAGGCCGCAGAATTCTGCCGCCGCCTGAGGCTTTCGCCCGAAGACGCAGCCTTCATCACGTTCCTCGTGCGCGAGCACCTCACGATGAGCCGCGTGGCGCAGCGCGAAGACATCTCCGATCCGAACGTCGTCGAGAAGTTTGCGAAGACCGCGGGCACCAAGGAGCGCCTAGACGCGCTCTACATCCTCACGGTTGCCGACATCCGCGCAACCTCGCCCAAACTCTGGACGCAGTGGAAGGCGCAGCTGCTCGAGACGCTCTACCGCGCGTCGCTTGAGCTTTTGGGCGGCGCGGACGGCGAAGCGATCGTGTCGCACACGATCGAAAAGCGCCGCTCGGACGCCGTCGCGGCGCTCGCAGGCAAGGTGCCCGACAGCGAACGCGAAGCGCTTTGGCGCGAACTCGACCTTGTTTATTTCATGCGGCA
>CAZUXQ010000082.1:3530-7095 GCA_964624425.1 uncultured Sutterella sp. | reverse complement strand
ATTTAACTATTGGTTGACTGATTTTGACTTGAGATTTTCACAATCCCGTGTGGCGGCCGTTTTGCGAACGACTACATGTAGTGCGGCAAGCTTTCAGCAAACAAAATGGCGACTCTTCAGAAAAAAGCGAAGCACGCGTTCTTCAAAGTCAGAGCTGGGACTGACGCGCGAAAGTCTTTTTGATGAACGGATGCATCGCTCGGCAGCGCCTGCAAACCCTTCAAAATCATTGGCGCATTGAAAATTCGCTTCGCCGTGTGCCGGATGCCTTCTTCAGCCTGACGAGCAGCAGGATTCATGCTTTGAATAAAGCGGAGAGAGCTGCGCCGTCCAAGCCAGTGTGCCGATGATCGGGCGCTCCGACGTCGATCGCCTGTTCGACGCCCTGCATATCGGAAAGGTTCTCGGCGCTTCTGTTCCGACATCAGCCTTGATTTGTCGGCAGGCATTGATGCCGGCGATTCAGCCATGCAGTCGACGGCATTTTTTGCCGGCTGGCGAAGAAAAGGCGGTCTGAAGCGCGTAATCAGAGCCGAGCAACTAGAGGAAGGGCGGCATTGCGCTTTCGAGTGCCGGGCAGTCGTCTTCGATCAAGACGCCGCCCGTCTGATCGGCAAAGCTTGAAAAGAAACACAGAACTTTTTGATCGGAAGCGTCAAGTGCATGACTCAATGCAGCAGCCTTCAATCCATGCCGGCCAATTGTCTTCAGAGCATCATGGCCGACGCATAAGCGCTTCTGAAAACCGCTGAATTTCGAGACGGCTTTTTGAAATTTCAGCGGATTTTTCCTGCACTCCGGCGTGATGCCTGCGCACGCCGCGGAAAGGAGCCTCCATGCCTCGCACCGCCAGCCCAAATCCCAATCCGCGCGTCGGTCTCGCCCAAGCGCAGGCGGAAGAACGGCCGGAAGCACGTCTGCAGGGCCGCCAGCGTCTGCGGCCCGACGATCAGAAATTTCCGCCCGAATTCAGCGGTCTCGAGCACGCGGCGCCGACGCGCAGAAAACGAAAGCCGCAGCCCGCTCCCGAGATGTTTGCGCCGGAAGATCCCCGCCGGTCCGCCGAAGCCGTTCATCCGCCGGCTCTCGCATTGCCGGCGACTCTGCCTGCGGCTTCCAAAATCTCTCTTCCTGCCGTCAAATTGCCGAATTTTGGAAGGCTCAGAGAGGCGTTTGCAGAGGTGCATTCCCAGCTTTCCGGATGCCGATATTCCGCACGACGCCGTGCGTCAGGTCATGATGCTGCTCGGCCGGGAACAGGCCGGCGGCCTGCATCTCTCAGCCTGACGGAACGCTTCCCGACGCTTCTGTTCATGCGTCAGCCCCGTCGGAGCATCCTCTTTGCTTGAAATTAACGTTCGTATACCGTTTCCGCTGAGAAATGCTGATGATGGATGCAATCATAAGAAAAACCGCCTTCTAAATAGAGTAATTATTTCAATATGAAAAAATAACAACTTATTTAAAATTATTAATAAAAATCAACTATTTAAATATTTAATGTTGCATAAATTTAAATTTTCCATTTTTATGGATAAGTGAATTATGATTTTTTTGTTGCCTATTTTTTATTGATGCCGTCTGGTTAAATTATCAAGAGACAACATGCTTGCAATCTATCCCGCTTCTCTTTTTTAACTGTCTGAAAAGCAAATGAGGCCCAAAATCAGGCCTCATTTGCAGTCTGCAATGCACGGAGAGGATTATTGCAGCGTTGCAAGGTCGAACGTCACGACCCAGTCCTTGCCGTCGCGGCGGTCGAGCATAGCAAGATCGCCGTCGCGGATCGTCATGGACTGAAGCGCGTTCATTTCCGGCATGGCGTAGGCATTCTCAGCGCGGCATGTTTCAGGATTAACGATGAGGAGCGTCGAATATTGGCGAGAATATGCAAGGAGGCTTCCCTGATATTCGACCATGGCGGTGACGTAGTAGTCGTCAAGCGTGCGGCCTTCCTTCATCACGAGGCCTTCGCCGGCACGAAGGGGCGATTCGGCCGAAAGAAGATTGTCTGTTGCGTCGACCTTCATGAGGATGGACTTCTTCGTCACTTCGTTCGGAACGCTCATGAGATAAAAGAATTCCGCCGTGGAACCGGACGTGATCGAAGAAGCCCAGGACTTCTTTGCGCGGATGGTTCGAACGCTCTTTCTGGCGCGAAGCCAGGGCGACTCGACATTCTTCGTGCTTTCCACCCAAATAGACCAGTCTGCGAATTCGGAGTGAGCCTTGTCGGCGGAAACCGGACGGGTCGACCAGAGGATCTTGTTGCGGCCTGTCGTTCACCCAAGCGACATCCACCGTGTAGGGAAGGTCCGAGCCGTTTACGAGATCGAGAACAACGCGGCGAGTGACGCTCTTCATGTCTGCGTCTGCGTAGTAGGCGGCGCCCTGTGTGGAGACCACCACCCATTCGTTCGAAGCCGGAACCCAGGAGATGCCGGCGGCGTTTCCCTTTCCGTGGAAGCCGGAAGCTTTAAAGGGAAGCTCAGCTTCGCTCTTTACGACCGGAGCGGGCTTGAGGTTCTCGATTGCGCCGTCCGAAGTCTTCATGTTGAAGGTGAACTTTGACGGCATCGTTTCGCCTGGGATGAAGGAGTCGTCGATCTTCCATTCGCCGGCAAGCGAAAAGCCTTTTCCGATGCGGCTCCAGACAGTCGTCGTCCAGCGTTCGCCCGCTGTAGAGATCCATCGTAAAGCGAACTGGCGAGCCTTGGCCGGAGAAGGGCGGAACGCCGTTCTGAAAAAAGGCTTGGAAGGCGTTCGTGCAGATTACCGTGAAGCAGAGCGCATAAGCAGTCTTTGAGAAGGTTGTAAGGCTGTTTGTCTTGTTCGTTCCCTTGAGAGAGTCGATAAAGACATTGTTGCGGGAGAAGAGGATGAGGATGAAGCCCATGACGAGGACGACCATCCAATAGACGAAAACGCCCTAAGTGTAGGTATGTGCGCCGAACATGGCCGTGCCGAAGCCGTAGCCCATTTCGCTCGTTGCCGCGCACATCGAAGTGTGCCGAAGCGTCATGAATAGGCCGTAGGCGGCAACGACGAACATAGCGCCGATGTAGCGGAGTCTCGGTCCGAAGCGAACCATGAGAAGGCACAGGACGCCGAAGGTGATCATGCCCATGCGTTCCCACCAGCATAAAGTGCATGGAGATTCGCCCATGTAGAAGCCGAGAAATAGGTTTGCGATGCCGACGGGGATGGCCAGCACGAGGACGGCGCAGAGCGCCATCACAAAAGTAAAGCTTCTGTTTTGCTGCATATCCATCTCCTCTCTTAGTAGAACACCTAGGGCAGAAATGAGTTCCAGCTGGCTATGGCGTACATGACGACCATAATGAAGGTGGCCGCGAGGAAGAGGACCCAGCTCAGGTTCTCCCGTTCGGATCGGAACCACGCAACCCAGACGGCGGCGTAGAGAATGAGTGTGAGAAATTCCATTTTGTTTTCCTATGCGCATGAGCGGCCGTTCGAGCGCATTCCCCGCGCATTTTGCTCAAAGAAAAAAAGTATCTCGCCAATAAGAAATCGGCATGTTTTGATTTCGATTAGCTGCGCAAGG
>CAZUXQ010000082.1:0-3430 GCA_964624425.1 uncultured Sutterella sp. | reverse complement strand
GCTTTGGAAGACCGCAGGCTGTTGTTCGTCGTTTGCGGCGGCGCCAAATCCTTCCATGCCGGGATTGAAGACGATATGCGGGGAAGCGCTTCGATGAGCTTGAAGCCGGCATGCAGCTCCGAGCCAAATTCCGATGAGTGTCCAAGCGGCCTGAAGACCGACCGTGAACCGCGAGTCTGCAGGCTGCAAACAGTCAATGCGGTGATGGAAAATTCCAGGCGGTTGCTCTTTGCCTCGACTCCGAAATGCTTTTTCCAGCAAAGCCGGCCAGGCATGCCGTGCTTCGTCCGGAGCTGTTGAAGGTTGACGCGCATCAAAATATCAACTAAATAGTCGTTGTGTTGATGTCTGCAAAGAGAAGGGGAAACAATCTGCTGACGCTTCACTTCAAAAGCCCTTCCTCTACCCGAAATTCAACGGATTGGCGGCAATGCTTGTGCGTCGGATCTGTCTTCGAGTGCAAAATCTTCAAATTTGGTTGACAGCGACCAGCATTTTGAAGTGTAATAACGAGCTTTTCGTGGTTTCTTTGTGCGAGTAGGAATTGGGTCATGCAGAAAACATTGGTTTGCGCTGCGTGCTTCGCATAAAGAGATGCAATTTCTAAACAAATTTTGAGTTGGCCCGGATCGTCCGCTGTCTTGGCGGATCCGGGTTTCCTGTCGCAAAGGAAAAATCATGGCAACCAAGCGTACTTATCAGCCTTCCAAGGTCAAGCGTGCCCGCACGCACGGCTTCTTGGTTCGTAGCCGCACGAAGGGCGGCCGTCGAGTTCTTGCTCGCCGCCGCGCCAAGGGACGTCATGTTCTCGCCCTTTGATCTTTTTGGACATCTACCTTCGTAGTTCGCGGCGGTGCAGCCGTGCCCAAAGAAAGAGCGTTGTACAGTTTTCCTAAGCAGGCTCGACTTGTTCGGACTGCTGATTTCGGGAATATCGCGCGGACGCGAGGCGAAAACTCCTTCAGAGTCTTTTCGTCCTTTTTTAGCGCCGGCTGTTTGGAGAATTCCTCAGCCGGCTGTCTGCGCTTCGGTTTTTCCGTCGGGAAAAAAAATGCGCCCCGTTCGGTTGATCGCGCTACCGTAAAGCGCATTCTGAGAGAAGCGGCCCGACATCATCTGCCGTCGATCAAAACCCAGTTTTCAGGATTCGATCTCGGCATGGATGTCGCCTTGCGGCTTAAGGCGCCTCTCAGCCGCATCGGCGCCGCAACGGATTGGCGGGCACGAAAAAAGCTTCTTCGGGAAGATGCAGAACGTTTGTTCAAAGGGCTGGCAGACCGCATAGACCTCAGAAGGCACAAGCAAGACGCGTGAGAGATTTTCCGAAACTTCTGCTGATACGTTTGATCAGGCTGTATCAAGTTGTTCTGTCCCCGTGGGTTGGACGACAATGCCGCTTCATTCCGACGTGTTCTGCCTATGCTATGGAAGCTTTTGAAGTTCACGGTGCAGCCAAAGGATTGCTCCTGACGATGGCTCGACTCTTGCGCTGTCATCCGCTGGGCGGTCACGGCTACGATCCTGTTCCTGAGCATTTTTCATGGCGATGCTTGTTTCGATTGAATCCGGAAAATAAGCAAGCCGAGAAAAACGTTCGTTGAACGCTCCTTTCACGTCCACATTCGCCAACTCCAGCACGAGATACCTATGGGTAAAGAAGTACAGCGAACCTTGCTTTGGGTCATTCTTCTTGGCTCGCTTTTCATGCTCTGGGACAACTATCAAGTCTACAAGGGAGGCAAGTCCTTCTTTGCGGCGCCTGAGCAGCATGAGGTTGTCCAGGAAGCAAATACGCCTCCTTCAGATCTCATTGCCACGACGAAGGCTTCTCCGGAAGCCGTTCAGCCTGCTGATCCGGTCGTCGTCACTACTGATCGAGTCAAGGTTGTCTTCGACCTGAAGGGCGCCCGCATCGTCGGCACTGAAATGCTGCTTTTCCCGCGTCAGGCCAATTGGACGGACGTGGGGCTCGTCGGCATGATTCTCGGTCGTGAACCAGCCGACAACCTCGGCAACGTCCACTTGCTGGAGCTCAACGCGAATCGAACCTATCTCGCTCAGAGCGGCATCATCGGCGGCGATTTTCCGACGCACCTCGACGATTTCAAGCTTGTTTCCGACAAGCTTGAGTTGGGGGCGGACGATCATATGGACGTCGTCTTTGAAGCCAAGAAGGGCGATCTTCTCGTTCGCAAGACATTCCGCTTCACGCGCGGCAACTACGGCATCGAGCTGACGACTTCCCTGACGAATGAAGGGCAGACGGCTGTGAAGCCTCAGGTCTACTACCAAATCACGCGCGACGGCGGCAAGCCCGAAGGCGAGAGCTCCATGTATTCGACCTACACGGGACCGGCCGTCTATACGGATGAAGACAAGTTTCAGAAGCTGACCTTCTCGGACATCTCCGACAAGGATGCCTCCTTTGCCGAAAGAACCAACAATGGTTGGATTGCCATGATTCAACACCATTTCGTGAGTGCTTGGGTTCCGAAGCAGGGCGAAAACCGTCAGAACTATGTTCGCGATGTCGGCAGCAATCTTTACGCCATCGGAACGCTCATTCCTGTAAATGAACTTGCTCCGGGTGCAACGGCTTCTGATACTGCCGTCTTCTATTCCGGTCCGCAGGAACAGGAACGTCTCGAGCAGCTTGCGCCTGGGCTTGAGCTCGTCGTTGACTACGGCTGGCTCACGTTCTTGGCCAAGCCGATCTACTGGCTCCTTTCGTTTCTCTACGACATCTTCGGCAACTGGGGTTGGTCGATTGTGGCTCTTACCTGCATCGTGAAAGCCATTCTCTATCCGATCTCTGCGGCTGGTTATCGTTCGATGGCCCGCATGAAGGAAGTCACGCCGCGCATCAAACTGCTTCAGGATCGGTATAAGGACGACAAGCAGCGTCTCAATCAGGCGATGATGGAACTCTACAAGACGGAAAAGATCAATCCGATCGGCGGCTGTCTTCCGATCATGCTTCAGATCCCTGTATTCCTTGCTCTTTATTGGGTGCTTCAGGGTTCAGTCGAGTTGCGCGGTGCTGAATGGATTCTTTGGGTGCGCGACCTTGCTGTTCCTGATCCGTACTTCGTTCTTCCGCTCCTGATGGCGATAACGATGTTTCTGCAGATTTTTCTGAATCCAAAGCCCACGGATCCGGTTCAGGCAAAGGTCATGTACATTATGCCGATCATGTTTTCGGTGATGTTTTTCATCTTTGCTGCTGGCTTGGTCCTCTATTGGTTGACGAACAATCTCCTGTCGATTCTTCAGCAGTGGTGGATTAATAAGACGATCGCCAAGGAACGGGCGCTTCGCAATAAATAAAGATAGAATGCGAGCGATTAAAAACGAGATGCGAGTTGACCGCATCTCGTTTTTTTGGTGTGCTCGGCATGGGCACGTTCTAACGGGTGAAAGTCCCCGGAGG